>CAYXVO010000293.1:0-4239 GCA_964467875.1 uncultured Pseudomonadales bacterium
GATCTTGTCCTGCCCTTCCTTCATCCGGCCGACATAGTCATCCAGCGACTGATCCTGGTCGGCGGTACCGGTGTGGGTCGAGGCAAAGCGCAGCAACTTGGCGATCTTGTCGCGGTTGTTGAAGTCCTCGCCCGGGCCTTCCTTCAGCACATTGCCGAATTCTTTCCAGAAGTTCTGATACTGCTCCGGCTCGTCCTTCGCCAGTTTCGCCAACATATCCAGTACCCGCTTGGTCAGAGCACTACGCATGCTGTCGACGGCTTTGTCGTTCTGCAGGATTTCCCGCGACACGTTTAGCGACAGATCGTTGGAGTCGACCACACCTTTGATGAAACGCAGGTACAGCGGCAGGAACTGCTCTGCGTCGTCCATGATGAACACACGCTGGATGTAGAGTTTGAGGCCGCGTGGCGCTTCCCGATGCCAGAGATCGAACGGTGCGCGCGATGGCACGTACAGCAGGCTGGTGTATTCAAGCTTGCCTTCCACCTTGTTGTGGGACCAGGTCAGAGGGTCCGCCCAATCGTGGGAGATGTGCTTGTAGAATTCCTTGTATTCCTCGTCCTTGACCTCGGTGCGAGGCAACGTCCAGAGTGCCGTCGCTTCGTTAACGGTCTCCTCCTGGGGCGCTTCATCCTTCTTCTCCTCATCATCGGAGGCCGGTGCCTCGGCCTTCATGACCACCGGGAAGGAAATGTGGTCGGAGTATTTCTTGATCAGGCTGCGCAGGCGCCAGTTATCCGCAAACTCCAACTCGTCGCTCTTGAGGTGCAACACGATGGTGGTGCCACGGGGCGCATGGGTGATGGCCTCAATGGTGAAGTCGCCCTCACCCTTGGATTCCCAGCGGACGCCCTGATCCTGTGCAACACCGGCGCGACGGGTAAAGACTTCGACCCGATCCGCCACAATGAACGCGGAGTAGAAGCCAACCCCGAACTGACCGATAAGCTTGGCGTCCTTTTTCTGATCGCCGCTCAGGTGTGACAGGAACTCGGCCGTGCCGGACTTGGCGATGGTGCCCAGATTGGTGATCACCTCGTCGCGAGTCATCCCAATGCCGTTGTCGCGGATGCTGATGGTCTTGGCATCCTTGTCGAAGTCGATCCAGATTTTCAGATCCGGATCGTTCTCGTACAGCTCCGGCTTGGACAGAGCCTCGAATCGCAACTTATCCTCGGCGTCCGAGGCGTTGGAAACCAGTTCCCGCAGGAAGATTTCCTTGTTGCTGTAGAGGGAGTGAATCATCAGGTGAAGCAGTTGCTTCACCTCGGTCTGGAAGCCCAGCGTCTCCTTTTTGGTATCCGTCGTCATTGTGCGCATAACTCCTGACAAGCATGGATCGATCAGGCAGATTCCACCCACCAGGGGTGAAACCTGCGCATTGGATTCAAGAATGTGCAGAAGAAATGGGGCCGGCGGCAGAAATTTCAACAGGCGGCGGGCGTAAAAGAACCAATCAGCGGGAAACGGATGCCCTCTCCAGTTCAGTCACCAAGCAGGAAATGGCCCCGTCCCAGCGCAATCGGCTCCTGGCGGGACTTCTGCCAGGCGGTGATCATGACATTGGCGACCCGGCTGCCCTGACGGGTCACCCGGCACTCGGCATAGGTTTCGCGATGCAGCCCGGCGCGCAGGTAATCAATGGAGAAGTCGACGATGCGAGGCAGGCGTGGCGCCTCGTTAAACATGATCAAATGCAGGGACGCCGAGAGCTCCACGAAACCACCGATCACACCGCCATGAATGGCTGGCAGAATCGGGTTGCCCAGGTTCGCGTCGTTTTTCGGCAGAATGAAGATCACGTCGCTGCCAAACCGGCGGCATTCCAGCCCAAGATGCCGGGCATAGGGAATCTGCTCGATCAGCTCCCGGTAATCCGCCGACTGATGAGCGGCCTGTGCGACGTCCTGCAGGGTCATAGCTGGCCTCCGTTGATCAATTGCCGGAATTCCAGCGGTGTTGCCTCTTTACCAATCCGCATGAAAGTTGCAACGCATTGCGCCACCAGCTCCGTTGGATCTTCCTGATAGGCGGCACAGCGCATAAAGACGATGTTGGCCGTCACGCGATAGCAGGTGGCGCGGGCACGAACCGCCTTGCCGGGTTGGGCCGGACGCATGTAATCCACCCGCAAATCCAGGGTTGGGCACAGCTCGAAATCGGGCAGTGCACAGATCACACAGGTGCCACAAGTCGTATCCATGAGCGTGGTGATAGCGCCACCGTGGATCACCTGGGTCTGGGGATTGCCGACGATCTTTTCCTGATATGGCAGCTCCAGAATCAACTCGCTCGGTGCTGCCGCCACTGTCTTGATCCCAAGCTCCCGACATTGCGCCAGTGCATTGACAAAGCGGTCGGCCCGCCCGAATAACAATGGATCATTGGGGGGAAACGGTGGTAACCGATCTGGCTCGACGTTGATGCTCATGTCGCTCGCTACCTCTAGGGGAATCATTTCAATGTTACAGGTCGCGCCGCCCAGCAGGCACCCATTCGCGAACCACATCACAAAGTGGGCCGAATATAGCCGATGAAAACGCGAAATACTACAACGCCGGCGTACCGCCCTCAGTCATGCACTCGTCTATTCAGACGGAGATGCCTAGCCTGTTACCATAGGCCTTCAGGATTTTCCGAGGAATCTGGAATGCGCTGCCGAGTCAGACGAGCCACGCCATCATTTCTATTCACCGCGCTCATGATCATCGCGGCTCTTTTACAGCTACAGGGCTGCACCACCAATCCCGTGACGGGCGAGCGGCAACTCATGCTGGTGAGCCAGGCCCAGGAGTATGCCATTGGCGAGGAGCAGTATGGTCCCGCCATTCAGTCCCAGGGCGGCGAGTATTATCTGGACCCGGAGCTAACCGCCTACGTCCAGCGCGTCGGGCAAAAGCTGGCCGCGGTCAGCGATCAACCGGAACTGCCGTATGAGTTCGTGATCATCAACAGCTCCATTCCCAACGCTTGGGCGCTGCCTTCCGGCAAGATCGCCATCAACCGGGGGCTGCTCACGGAACTCGCCAACGAGGCGCAACTGGCCGCCGTGCTCGGCCATGAGATTGTCCACGCCGCCGCCCGGCACAGTGCCCAGCGCCTGCAGCAGGGCCTGCTACTCAATGCCGGGCTGGCAGGTATCGGGCTGATGGTGTCCGATAATAATTACCGCGACATCATTCTCGGCGGTGCCAGTCTCGGCGCGGGCCTGACCCTGGCCCGCTACGGGCGTGGACACGAACTGGAATCCGACCACTACGGCATGCAGTACATGGCCGCCGCCGGATACGATCCACAGGCCGCGGTCGAGCTTCAGGAGATTTTCGTTGAACTATCCAAGGGTCAGCAAGCGAACTGGCTGGAAGGGCTCTTTGCCTCCCATCCGCCGTCCGAGGAGCGTGTTGCCAAGAACCGCCGGCACGCCCAGTCGCTGTTGGTCAACCTGCCGTTTCGGGGTGATGCGGAGTATGCCAAGGTGACCGCTCCCTTGCGTAAACGGGAAGCCGCCTACAAGGCCCATGACGAAGGCGTCGCCGCGCTAGCGAAAGGCGATGTGGCGACGGCACTGGAAAAAGCCAACGCCGCCGTCAAGCTGGCGCCACGGGAGGCGATGTTCCACGCCCTGCGCGGTGACGTCTATCGCACACAAGGTAATGAGGCGGAAGCGCTGAAGAACTACAATCGCGCGGTCGAGTTGTACCCGCAACACTACTCCTATCTGTTGAAGCGCGGTGTGACCCAGCAGGAAATGGGCAGCAACGCAGCCGCGCTGCAGGATCTGCAACAAAGCGCGGCGCTACTGCCCACCTCCATTGCGTTCTATGCCATGGGCGAGGCTGCACTCGCCAGCAACCGGCCACGGGACGCCTACCAGTATTTTCAAACGGCTGGACAAGGTGGTGGCGAGTTGGGCGCAGTCGCCCGCCAGCGCGCTTCGCTGCTGGCCAGTCACCTCCGGTCGCAATCATCGCGCCCATCGCAGTAACCCGTCCATCGCAGTGCGTCCATCGAAATAATAGGAACAGGACGTCAGACGGACACTGGCTGGGACGCTGGTTTGGTTGCCGAGGCCAGCAGTTCGGCAATCAGCACGGCGGTTTCGTCCGGGTGCTCCTGCATGAAGCAGTGCCCTCCCGGCACCTGCCTAGTGTCGATGCGCGGATTGCGCTGGCGGGCCTGTTGCGCGGACACCGGCACAAAGGGATAACTTTGCTCGCCATGGACGATGGTGACCGG
>CAYXVO010000294.1:0-4235 GCA_964467875.1 uncultured Pseudomonadales bacterium
ACTCGTGCCCCAGAAGCTTGGCCATGCGATGTACCACACCCAGCCCCAGCCCCACGCCCTGCTGGCCCTTGGCGGTGGCGTCGATGCGATAGAAGTCCTGGAAGATGCGGGCGAGATCGGGGGCGGCAATGCCGGGGCCGGTGTCCAACACCTGGATCAGCAACTGCTCGCCCCGCAGGCGGCAGCCCAGCAGGATGCGGCCGGACGGGCTGTACTTCACCGCGTTGGAGAGCAGGTTTTGCAGGATACGACGCAAATAGGTGGGGTCGCTCATCACCTCGTAGTCCGCCACCTGGACCTTGAGTTCGAGGCCTTTCTGGTGGGCGATCACGCCGTACTGGTCGGCTAGTTGGGACAGCAGATCGCCCAGGGGCACCCGCTGGATATCGGGCTTGAGCTTGCCGTCGTCCAGTTTGGCGATTTCCAGCAGGGTGGAGATGAGTTCTTCCGTGGCTTCCAGGGACTGGTCGAGCTGCCCCAGCACCGCTTCGCGCTGGCCTGAGCCCTGGGCACTGGCCAGGGCGGCGGTGAACAGGCGCGCGGCGTTGAGGGGCTGCAGGATGTCGTGGCTGGCCAGGGCCAGGAAGCGGGTCTTGGATGCGTTGGCGGCCTCGGCTTCGGCCTTGGCGGCCAGCAGCTCCCGTTCGGTCTCGCGGCGACGTTGCACTTCGGTGAGCAGTTCGCTGTTCATTTCGGAGATGGTCTGGGTTCGCTCCTGCACCCGGTCTTCCAGGGATTGCTTGGACTCGGCCAGCGCTTCCACGCTGCGCACGTATTCGGTGATGTCGGTAAAACTGGTGACAAAACCACCGCCGGGAATGGGATTGCCGCGCATTTCCACGACCCGGCCGTCGGCCATGATGCGCTGAAACACATGGGGCGTGCCGTTGCGCATGTGGGTAATGCGTTTCTCCACGTGCTCCTCAATGCCGCCCGGCCCGCAGAGGCCCCGTTCGGCGTTGAACCGGACCAGATCCGCCACCGGCCGGCCCACCCGGATCAGGCCTTCCGGATACTGGAAGAAGTCGAGATAGCTGCGGTTCCAGGCCACCAGGTTGAGATCCCGGTCCACCACGCTGACACCGACGCTCAGGTGCTCCAGCGTGGAGTGCAGGACGGTGCGGGAGAACTGGATCGCCTGGGTGGTGTCGTCGAAGAAGGTGACCACTTCTTCCGGGCCCAACTGACGCTGCTTCAGGATGGCGTTGACCAAGGTCGCCGCCGACGAGGCGCCCACCACGCTCGCCAGTTCCCGTTCCACGTGCTCGATCAGGGCTTCG
This sequence comes from uncultured Pseudomonadales bacterium, assembly GCA_964467875.1. GTDB lineage: Bacteria > Pseudomonadota > Gammaproteobacteria > Pseudomonadales > Oleiphilaceae > JAEZAA01. The sequence goes on from CAYXVO010000294.1 coordinate 1,281, forward strand.
TCCGGTGTCGCCTCCAGCGCCACCTCCGCACCCTGGCCGGCGCCATATTCCCGCAGGCATTCGCGCGCTCGCGCGGGGCCGACGAAGCGCTCCAACAGGGTGTGCAGGTCGGTGGTGCTGATACGCGCGTGCCGCGCCAGGTAGCCCTGCTGCTCCAGCGGCAGGTTGGGGTGCGCGAAGGCGACCGCCTGCAGGCGGTCCTGCAGGCCCACCTGGGTCATGAGCGAGACACCTACGTAGGCGAGCAGGTTCGGCCCCAGGGAAAACAGCACGCCGTGGCTGAGCAGGTCCAGCTCGACCCCGAACAGCGCGGTCGGGCGCAGCCAGTTCTGGCCGAACAGGCCCTGTTCCAGCAGCACGCCATCGATGGAACCGGTGGTGACCAGTTGCGGTAGCATCAGGGTCAGAAACCAGAGGGCCAGGCCCAGGCTCAGGCCCACATAGACGCCATAGGCGTTGCCCCGGCGCCAGTACAAACCACCCACCACGGCGGGCGCCAGCTGAATGGCCAGGGCAAACGCCAGCAGGCCGGTTTCCGCCAGTTCGGTGTGATGGGAAAACAGGCTGTAGTAGAGATAGGAGAGCGCCATGACCAGCACGATCATGGTACGGCGCACGAACAGGATCAGCAGGCTGTAGTCCGGGGACTGGCCCGGCGCATTGGCGGAACGCAGACTGCCTCTGCGCAGCAGCCCCGGCATGATGACGTCGTTGCTGATCATGGTGCTCAGGGCCAGGGTGGCGATGATGATCATGGACATGGCGGCGGAAAAGCCACCGAGAAACACCAGCAGGCTCAGGCCTTCCCAGCCGGCCTGGGATGGGATCAGCAGCACGAAGCGGTCGGCGGCATCCAGCGCCTGGGGAAACAGGGCCATGCCCACCAGGGTGATGGGAATCACGGCCAAGGTGATGAGCACCAGATAGCTGGAGAACCAGCGCTTGGCCTGGCGCAGATGATCCAGCGAGCTGTTCTCCACGAACGCCACGTGGAACTGGCGCGGCAGCAGGAAAATAGCGGTCATGGCCAGCAGGGTGCGGGTCGCGAACTCAAGCAGGCGGTGTTCGCTGGCCGGCGCATGCGGTTGGTAGGCATGGGCGGCGAAGGCCGCCAGGGCGGAGTGTTCCTTGTCCCAAAGAAAGATATAGGTCGCAGCGGCCAGGATCAGCAGGACGAACAGCTTGAGCGCCGACTCGAAGGCAATCGCCAGCATCACGCCGGGTCTCTGATCGGTCAGGTGGAGCTTGCGGGTGCCAAACAGCAGGGCGAACAGGGTAATGGCGGTCATTGCCCAGCAGCACCTGGTAGGAACTTGCCACCGCCTGCAGCTGTAGGGCGATGTAGGGAATGACTACCACCACGCAGGTGAGCGACGCCAGCAGGGCGATGTGCCGGCGTTTGCCGTAGCGGGCGGAAATAAAGTGCGCCACCGAGGTCACGTTCTGCTTCTTGGCGACGGCGGTCAGCTTGCGCAGAAACCGTTGGCCGAACACGAACAGCAAGACCGGTCCCAGATAGACGGGCGCGTAGTCCCAGCCGCTGCGCACCGCGCTGCCAACCGCGCCATAGTAGGTCCAGGACGTGCAGTACACGGCAAGCGCGAGGCTGTAGATGAGACCTGCGTGGCGACGGATCAACGGATGGTGGGCGTTGCGTTCGCCCCAGTTGGCGATCCCGAACAGCAGACCGACATAGAGCAGGGCCAGTACGGCAATGGTCCAGGCTGACACGGATACCTCGCGATGATCCGACGGTTAGATTCGTAGTCGGGCAGGCCCTTCGTCGGCTATGCTGGAAGGGCGCGCCTGTCCCCATGGAGCAGGTTTCACAGTGTGGTGGATACAGTTCTTCGAAGCCTAGTCTTAAGGTGTGTTATGGCAAACTCCTTTCGGTGGCGGGCGCTTGTGCTCGCAACCTCATTATGGCTCAGTCTGGGCGGCTGCAGCCTGGATCTGTCGACGGCTGCCCAGCCGCCCGCTGAGAGCGTGCCCGAACTCGCACTCACACCGACGCAGTTGACCTGGGTCGGACGTCAGATCTTCCAGAACGAATGCGCCGGCAAAGTGAGTTGCCTGGTGCACTGGAACCGGGGAGAGGCTTTTCCGTCGCTCGGCATCGGCCATTTTATCTGGTATCCGCGCGGTGTGGACGAGCCGTTCGTGGAAAGTTTTCCCACGCTGATCGGGTTCATGCAACAGCGTGGCGCAGCAGTGCCGGACTGGCTGGCGGCTTTGTCGCCGCTGGATGCGCCCTGGACGGATCGGGACAGCTTTCTGAGCCAGCAGGACAGTCCGCGGGTTCGGTCCCTGCGAGATTTTCTGGAGCGGACCCAAGGGCTGCAGGCTGAATTCATGTTCAACCGCGCCCATGACTCCCTGGCACGGGTGCAGAATGGCGCGCCGGCCGGCGAGCGCGTGGCTGTTGCACAGCGCCTGCGGGCCTTGAGTGCAACACCCGGCGGCGTGTATGCCCTGATCGATTACGTCAATTTCAAAGGCGAGGGGCTGGCGCCCAGTGAAACCTATCATGGCCAGGGCTGGGGGCTGTTGCAGGTGGTGCAGGAGATGGGGCAGGTGGTGCAGGAGATGGGGCAGGTGGTGCAGGAGACGGGGCGGGTGAGCGCGGGAACGCCCCTGCAGCAGTTTCGCCAGGCCGCCGGCGTGGTGCTGACCCGACGTGCGGAAAATGCGTCCAAACCCATTGAGCAGCGGCAATGGTTGCCGGGCTGGCTGAAGCGATTGGATACTTACCGGGAGCCATAGCAAAATCAGGCAGACGCAGAAGTCCCGGCTATACTTAATTTGATCTTTTCAAGGAACAACCAAGCTACCGCATGTTCCCACGCTTCTGCGCTCGCCTATGTCTGCTGTTGGTAATGGCCGTCACGCTGTCGGCACCTGTTCTGTCGGCACCTGCACTGTCGACGGAACGCGTGGCTGTGGGCGACGCCCTAC
>CAYXVO010000295.1:0-652 GCA_964467875.1 uncultured Pseudomonadales bacterium
AAGCCGAGCGCCAGATCGCCATGGCGTTTTCCGACTGGGGGATTCCCACCGCGCAGGTGGTCCAGGCCGTGCGTGAGAGCCTGCCAGACACCCTGCTGATTGCCTCGGGCGGGATTCAAAATGGCGTCGATGCGGCCAAGGCCATTCGTCTGGGGGCTGATCTGGTGGGTCAGGCGGCGGCGGTGCTCCCATACGCCATGGTCTCTACAGACGCGGTGGTCGAGCACTTCGACGTGTTGATCCAGCAATTGCGCATCGCCTGTTTCTGCACCGGCAGCAAGGATCTCCGTGCCCTGCACCAGGCCGCCATGACATCCGATGGCCCGGAGCCAATCGATGTGCGATCACCCCGCTAGCCGATTACGGCTACAGACGTGTTTCGCGTACGGGCTGTTTTAATTCGGTGCGCTCCGGTGTTGCAGCCAGTGCAGCAGGTCCGCGACCACTTCATCCCGATTGGTCTCGTTCAGCATTTCATGCCGGCCCTGGGGGTAGAGCTTGAAATCCACTTGGCCATGGCCGCTGTTGCGCAGCATTTTGGCCAGCGTGCCGAGTCCCTTGCCGAAGTTGCCCACCGGGTCATCGGAGCCGCCAAAAATGTACAGAGGCAAGTCGGCGGGAATGAGTTTGAGATTGTCCGGCCGCGAAATCT
>CAYXVO010000295.1:662-4220 GCA_964467875.1 uncultured Pseudomonadales bacterium
CCAGCAGATCGATCCAAAGCTGGTTGGAACCATCGAAGCCACACAGCGGGTCCGCCATATAGGCATCCACCGTCGCCGCGTCGCGGGCCAGCCAGTCCAGCTCGGTGCGGGCAGGCTTGAAGGCGTTGTTGAAGGAGCCGAATGACAGCTGGCGCAGCAGGGCGCTCTTGCCCTGGCCGCTCTGGCGCAGACGCTCCATACGGGCGATGAGGCCGGCCGCCAGGAATTTCAGCGGCGGCGAGTAATTGGAGCCGGACAGAACTGCGCCAGCAAGCAAGGGCCGGTACTTCATCAGATACTGCATCAGGATGAACGAACCCATGCTGTGGCCGACGATAAACATCGGCACGCCCGGATACTGGCCTTGCAGATGGCGGACCACCAGATCCACGTCCGACACCACCCAATCCCAGCCATCCATATCGGCAAAGTGCCCCGGCACATCCTGGTGAATGGATTGGCCATGCCCCCGATGATCCTGGGCGGCCACCACGAAACCGGCCCCCACCAGAGCCTCGGCGGTTCTGGCGTAGCGTTCGCTGTGCTCGGCCAGGCCGTGGTTGATATGAACCACGCCGCGCACCGGATCCTGAGCGCCTGCGTCGGCTTCCCAGAGTCGGGTGAATATATCGTGGCCATCCGTATTACGGAGACGAATCTGTCGAGCCTGCATGAAAGGGGCCTTTGCTAAATCGAAATGGGTGGCGGAATCCTAGGTGGTTGACGGCAGATGGCCTCCCAGCATGTTTTCAACCACGGCTGCATTATAGAAGGCCTCAACCGTCTGTATTTTGTCGTTGCGGACACGAAACCAGACGGCAAGCCGCACATCCCCAATCGGCTCAAAGTAGGTCCGGTAATCCAGGATCGCGAACACATGCTCCGCGTCGGCACTGAGCTGACGGAGAATCAGGTCTTTCTGAATGGCAGCCATACCGAATTGGTAGGACAGCATGTCATCCGGACTAAGAAAACGCATGTTCGGCCCCACATACTCAAAGCCCTCCTCGGCGAGCAAGGTCTTTGCCTCATCAAAACGCTGGGCATGGATATCAGCGATGAACTGCGCCACGATGTCTTTTGGCTGCATGAATAGACTCCATTTCTATGGGGGACGGCCTGGATGCTTGGATTCGCGTAGATGTGGTAGAAAAGTTGCGGACCCATTTCACCTGTACAGAATAAAGCGGGCGATAAAAAATGGGTATGGGAGGATTGTTTTCTTGGCAATCCCGCCCCACGCAATGGTCGCCCAAGACATCTAACGCTTCACGCAAGGGGCGGCGTGCTGTCTAGACTGGCTTGGCATCACTAATGCCAGACCTAGTCAACCAATGACATTCGCTTATCCGTAAAGACGCAAATAACGCCCGAATTGTTATACATGATTTCATAATTGAAATCACAATAGGCACCAGCAACATTCAGGGGCAGTTGCTCATTACCCCAACGACTTGGCTTAAACCAAGACAGTTCGCCGGCTTTGCACTGTTTCGCTTCTTCATCGGTGCTGTATATACAGATTTTTGACTGATCGACCTGTGCCTTTTGGTTGCATCCTGCGACTGAGAGTGCCGCTACTGCGATGAATACAATCTTTTTCATGCTTATCTCTGGCTGCTTTGGAACTTACTGTTTGATGAAGGGGCATTCCTAGCTGGCACGCGACGTACCCCTGCGCTGAACTATCTCAGATCGTAGCTTACGCCACCAGCTTGATGAGTATGGATGAAGCCACTTGCGCGGCAGCGCCTTACCATAGCGTGATTTGCGAAGCACGCGCTCTTTGAGCCACTCAATTTCAAATCCCGCCCATTCTGGTGCAGGAAGCATGGCCAGGTTGAAAGAGACAGCCGGCCGGACCTCGTTCCAGAAGATGGCCTCTAATTCTTCAAGCGTGTACTTGGACTCCGCGCAGATGCGGGCAATGCCTGGGAGAAGAATGGATGGATCCGTGTCCATCCAAAAATGTTGCATGTAATCCCACACCAGGGCGCGATCTTCAATGTCCTCGTCTGGTGGCTTCATGTCAGCTACCGACACGCACAGAAATGAGCCTGATCATAACTCACGCTTCATCGCTTCCGGATCATCAAAGTCATGGTTTTCGGCCCGACAGTACATTTGCCACTCATTTCCAGCGTGGGAAACAAACAAAACGGGCGCTCCCTTTTCAAGCACACGCCTGCAAGTGATTGTTCCAAGCCCTTCCGGAAAAGTCATTTTCTCTCGCTGCTACTTGTATGTATGACGCCGGCCATCACCGGTGACAAAATCGGCGCGAAGCAGAGGTTCTTGCACCCGGTGCATGGCTTGGTTATGCAGCATGTAACGGCTTGATCCGATCAACTTCTTCCTTGATCGACTGAGCCGCCGTCCACAGGTCAACAGATCGCTGCGCATTCAACCAGAATTCCGGAGAGTTACCAAACAAGCGGGCAAGTCGAAGCGCCATTTCAGGACTGACCGCACGGCGCTCGCGCAATAATTCATTGATTGATTGGCGCGAGACACCCAGGGCTTCAGCCAGCCCAGCAACCGTCAAGCCATAGTCCGGCAGGAAATCCTCTCTCAGCATTTCACCCGGATGAGTCGGCTTACGCTGCAGGCCGGCAGTGTTAGGAATAGCCATAGTCATCACCTCATTCAATGGTAGTCGCACACTTCGACCTCATACGCATCGCCATCTTCAAAACGAAAGCAGATACGCCACTGATCGTTTATTGAAATCGCGTGCTGCCCTTGCCTGTTTCCGGAAAGTGGGTGAAGGCGATTGCCGGGCGGCACTTTCAAGTCCTCCAACTGCTCGGCCAGATTCACATATTCAAGTTTTCTGGCAGTTCTCGGCGCGACATCCGCAGGAAACTTCTTTGACTTACCTTTGGAGTACAGCTCTTGGGTTTGTTTGTCAGCGAAGGACTTGATCATACGCCAAATTGTAATCCGTCACGTGACACGAAACAATAGGGCTTTGGAATGATTGCATAACATCGATTTAGCGGGCTGGCGCTGCGGAGCGGAGCGGCGAAAAATTGGTCGCTGTGCAGCCGATTGTTAAATCCTTTGGCGTACGGTATCCTGACCATGCTCAACATCCTGTACAGGAGCAACCTCATGGATGCCATTAGCTACACAGCGGCTAGAACCAATCTAGCAAAAACCATGGAGCAGGTCTGTGAAGACCATTCCCCTGTGATCATCACCCGGAGCAAGTCGCAGTCCGTGGTGATGATCTCCCTGGAGGACTACGAGGCGCTGCAAGAAACTGCGTACCTTCTGCGCACACCAAAAAACGCACGGCGTTTGCTGGAATCCGTTGCCGAGCTGGAGCAAGGCGGTGGTCAAGAAAAGGAACTTCTTGAATGAAACTCATCTTCTCCGAGAACGCTTGGGAAGACTATCTGTACTGGCAGAAAACCGACAAAAAGATTCTCAACCGAATCAACAAGCTGATCAAAGAGATCAAGCGAGAACCGTTCGAAGGTGTTGGCAAGCCAGAGCCCCTAAAACACAGCCTCGCCGGGTACTGGTCTCGCCGGATCAACGAAGAACACCGAA
>CAYXVO010000296.1:0-4216 GCA_964467875.1 uncultured Pseudomonadales bacterium
GACCGAAATGGAAATGGTCTCGCTGATGCGGGAAGCCATCCACAACGACGACCTGGTCCTGTTCCACCAAAAGGTCGTCTGTGTCGATCCGGCCCGGGAGACCGGGGATCGCTACGAGATCCTGGTGCGGATGCGACACAACGGCCAGATCCTGGCGCCCGCCGCCTTTTTGCCGGCGACCGAGCGCTTTAACCTGATCACCGAACTCGACCGCTGGGTGGTCAACGCGTACTTTCGCTGGCTGGCACAGAATCGCCAGGCACTGGACACCCTGACGCTGGCCAACATCAACCTCAGCGGCCAATCGATGGGGGATCCACACTTTGCCGATTTCATCCTGCAGGCCTTTGACAACTACGACATTCCGGCTGGAAAAATCTGCTTTGAAATCACCGAAAGCGCCGCCATCGCCAGCCTGACCGAGACCCGCGCCTTCGTCGAACGCATTTGCTCACGCGGCGCGCGGTTTGCCCTGGATGACTTCGGCAGCGGCTTCGCATCCTATGGTTATCTCAAGAGCCTGCCGGTGAGCACCATCAAGATCGACGGCAGCTTCATCCGCGACATCCTCACCGACCCCATCGACTACGCCATGGTGCGCTCCATGACCGAAGTCGCCCACATCATGGGCCTGGACGTGGTGGCGGAATATGTCGAAACGGCGGAAATCCTCGAAAAGCTGCGCGACCTGAAGGTGGATCTGGCCCAGGGCTGGCATTTACATAAGCCGGAGATGTTGACGCATCCCGCGGCTGCGTCATTGCAAAGGCCTGGCAGCGCGACCGGCGTATAATCTAGCAATAGCGCTGCACAATAGCGGGTGAGCCAGTGACGGCACTCGCCCTGGCCATCGATCGCCACATGCCAAGGACCGGATTCGACCGCATGAAGAATGCCCCTCGCTCACAGGTCTCCACGCAATCCCGGCAGGGCTTGTTCAGTCTCTTTGCCCGACCCTGCAAACTCTTCGCCCGACACTACAAACTCTTGGCTCGACACTGGAAACTCTTGGCCCGACACTGCAAGGCGCTGCTGGCGGTCCTGTTCATTCTGGCCCTGGGGCTTTGGTTGTTCCGCCACTGGCAAGGGCCGGAGCTGGCGGGCTATCGGGTGGAATTCCGGCCCCTGGTGCAGACCGTGGTCGCCAGCGGCCGGGTGGTGACACCCTCGCGGGTGCAGGTGGGCAGCGAAATCACCGGCGTGGTGCTGGAGCGGCGGGTGTCGGAAGGCGACCGGGTGGCGCCAGGCGAGGTGCTGGCGGTGCTCAAGGCGGATGAATTCGAAGCCCGGGTGCGGGAGGCGAAAGCGGCCCTGGCGCAACTGGAGCGGGTGACCCGCCCCCAGGCACGGGCGGCCTTGCGCCAGGCCCAGGTTCAGTTGGAACTGGCCAGTCGCAACGTGCGGCGCCAGCGGGAACTGATTGAGCAAGGCAGCACCTCACAGGTGGCGCTGGATCAGGCGGAGGAAGCGCAAACCGTGGCGCGGGTGGCGCTGGAGCGCATTCAACTGGAGGCGGACGCCCTGGCACCGGGCAGCCCCAGCGAGCTTTTACTGCAGGAACAAATGGCCGGCGCGCGGGCGGCCCTGGCGCGTTCGGTCATCCGTTCCCAGGTGGCGGGCACGGTACTGACCCGTAATGCGGAACCGGGTGACCTGGTGCAACCAGGGCAGGTGCTGTTCGACATTGCGCGGGATGGCGCGACGGAAATCCTGGTGCCTCTAGATGAAGAACATCTCCAGGTGCTGCAACTGGGCCAACCGGCCCAGTGCGTCGCCGATGCCTATCCGGCGCGCCCCTTCCCCGCCATGCTCAGTTTTATCGCGCCCCGGGTCGACCCCCAGCAGGGCGCGGTGGAGGTGCGTCTCACCGTCGATCCGGTTCCTGACTTTCTACGCCAGGACATGACCGTCTCCATGAACCTGGAGACCGGGCGACGCGACCGGGCGCTGGTGCTGGCCAACGACGCCCTGCTGCGCACTGGCGCCAATCAGGCGGAGGTCCTGGTGGTGCGCGACGGCAAGCTGCACCGCCAGCCAGTCCGGCTGGGCCTGCAAAGCCTGAGTGTGACCGAGGTGATCGAGGGTTTGGCCGATGGCGATCTGGTGCTGACCGATCCGACCGTCGCCCTTGAGATCGGCGAGCGGGTGCGGGTGACGCTCGAGCCGCTGCCGACCGCCGCCAGCGAGCACGCCAGCAGTCGCGAAAGCCCGTTCAACTTCAACTGAGAGGCCGGTCATGTGGATCGAGTCCACCATCGCCCTAAAGTTCCTGCGTGACGGCCGCGCCCAGACCACGCTGATTCTGGTGGGGATCGCGGTGGGGGTGGCGGTGATCGTGTTCATCACGGCACTCATCAATGGTCTGCAGGAAAACATCATCGACCGCACCCTGGGCACCCAGGCCCACATCCGCATCGAACGGGCCACCGAGGCCAACCAGATCCTGCCCGTGGCGCCGGGCACGGTGCAGCTGTTGCGGGAAGACAAACGCCCACAACGGCTGCGCTCCATCAACAACTGGCAGCGCATCCTGACCGTGCTCGACAGCCTGCCAGGGGTGACGGCGGTGTCGCCGGTGGTGTCGGGGCCGGCCTTCGCTCGGCGCAACGAGGCCATCGAGACCGTCGCCCTGATCGGGGTGGATCTGCCCCGCTACCAGAAGATCATCCCCATCACCGAGGACATCATCTCCGGCGAGTTCCGCGTCGGCGCGGGCGATGGCGTTATCGGCGTGCTGCTGGCGGAGAATCTGGGGGTACGGGTGGGCGACAAGATCCGCCTGGATACGGGCGAGAACCGCACCCGCGTGATCAATGTGACGGGGATCTTTGAGCTGGGCGTGCGGGATCTGGATACCCGCTATGTGTATCTGGACCTGAAGCAGGCGCAGTCGCTCACGGATCTGCAGGGCGGCGCGACGGAGATCGACGTCAAGGTGCGGGATATTTTCGCCGCAAGCGAGGTAGCGAAGCGCATTCGCCAGCTCACCGGCCTCAAGGCGGAGAGCTGGATGGAGACCAACGGGGAGCTGATGAACGCGCTACGCTCGCAACGCATGTCCACCACCATGATCAGCCTCTTCGTGGCGGTGTCGGTGGCCTTGGGGATCGCCAGCGTGCTGTCGGTGAGCGTGGTGCAGCGCACCCGCGAGATCGGCATCCTGCGCGCCATGGGCACCAGTCGCCAACAGATGCTGGGGGTGTTTCTGATCCAGGGCGCGGTGCTGGGGCTGAGCGGTTCGCTGATCGGCGGCTTCGCCGGCTGGGGCATGGTGTGGATCTTCAACAACTTCGGCCCGGGGCTGTTCTACATTCCCGTGGCACCGGTGCTGATCCCCAGCGCCATGGCAATCGCCACCCTCACCGGCGTCATCTCGGCGGCAGTGCCGGCGCAACGGGCGGCACGCCTCAATCCGGTCGCGGCGATTCGTTATGTCTAACTCTTTGCGAGCAGACCAAAGCCAACAGGTGCTGCGCCTGGAGGGGCTGCGTAAGTCCTATAACCAGGGCTTGCCGACCGAAACCGAAGTGCTGCACGGCATCGACCTCAGCCTGAGCCGCAGTGACTTCGCGGCGCTGGTGGGTCCATCCGGTTCCGGCAAGAGCACCCTGCTCAACATCATCGGATTGCTGGACACCCTGACCGCCGGCGAGCTTTACCTGCTCGGCCAGCCCACCAGCGCCATGGACGACAGCGGACGCACCCAACTGCGGGGCCGCTCGATTGGCTTTGTGTTTCAGTTCCATCACCTGATCCAGGCTTTTACCGTGCTGGAAAACCTGCTGATGCCGCTAATGGTGACCGAGGGCCGGCCCAGTTCCGAGATGATCGACCGCGCCCGTGCCTTGCTGGCGGACGTGGGCCTGGAGAAACTGGCGGAGCGCCGCCCCAACCAGTTGTCCGGCGGCCAGCAACAGCGAGTGGCCATCGCCCGCGCTTTGATTACGCACCCAGCACTGCTGCTGGCGGACGAGCCCACGGGCAATCTGGATACCCGCACGGCGGCGGATATCTTTGCGTTGTTTCGGCGCTTCAATGAGCAGTTTGGTTGCGCGGTACTGTTGGTGACCCATGATCCCCGCCGGTCGGCGCAGTGTGATCGCACGCTGGAGTTGGTGGATGGGCGGTTGGTTCGGGCTTAGTGAAATCTCCTCCCCCTGCCAGGCTACTGTTTTTACTCCCTCTCCCTTGACGGGAGAGGGCGGGGGAGAGGGTG
>CAYXVO010000297.1:0-4208 GCA_964467875.1 uncultured Pseudomonadales bacterium
CAGCCGGTGCTTGAAGAGCTGGGGCCTGAATACGAGGAAGCGGCGGAAACGCTTGGCGCGACGCCTTTTCAATCGTTTCGCAGGGTTGTTTTTCCCCACATTGCGCCGGCATTGACCACCGGGATTGCCTTGTCCTTTACCCGCAGCCTTGGAGAATTCGGTGCCGTGATTTTTATCGCGGGTAACATGCCGTTCGAAACGGAAGTGGCCTCGCTGATGATCTTTACACGAATCCAGGAGTTCGATCATACCGGGGCCGCAGCTATCGCTGCAGTCGTTCTGACCGCCTCATTGATCTTGCTGTTCTGTATCCAGATCTTCCAGGGCCGCTTCCTGAAACGACTTGGAGTGGTGTAGGCATGCGGACGCAGACTCATTCGGAGAAAATGGCACAATCCAATGGCTGGCGTCGACGCCTGATACTGACTCTGGGATTGTCCTTTACCTTTTTGTTCCTGGTGCTGCCACTGGTCCTGATCTTCTTTCAGACCTTTCACAAAGGGTGGGAGATATTCACCTCGAATCTGCTGGATCCGGACATGCTCTCCGCCATCCGCCTCACGTTGTTGGTGGCGGTGTTGACGGTTCCGCTGAACCTGATATTCGGCACGTTTTTGGCCTGGTGTGTCACCAAGTTTGATTTCCCAGGCCGCAAGCTGCTGACCACGCTTATCGATGTGCCATTTGCCATGTCGCCGGTTGTCGCGGGCCTGTCGTACCTGCTGGTGTACGGCAGCCAAAGCCCGATTGGTGCCTGGTTGATGGAGCATGATATGCAACTGATGTTCGCTTGGCCGGGCATCGTAATGGTCACGGTATTCGTGACCTGTCCCTACGTGGCACGTGAGCTGATTCCGCTGATGCAGGCCCAGGGGAGCGATGAGGAGGAGGCCGCCACGCTGATGGGGGCCACGGGTTGGCAGACGTTTCGTCGCGTCACGCTGCCGAACGTGAAATGGGCCTTGTTGTACGGTGTTGTGCTGACGAACGCGCGTGCTGTCGGTGAGTTCGGTTCGGTGGCGGTCGTATCCGGCTCCATTCGGGGCGAAACCAATACCTTGCCATTGCATGTTGAGCTACTGCATCAGGATTACAACACCGCCGGCGCATTTACCGCGGCGGCCCTGTTGGCATCCATTGCACTTTTGACCCTGATTCTGAAAGCCGTTCTGGAATGGCGCCAGGAGCGTCTGCTGGCGGACGCGGTGGCGGAGGATAAGAAGTAATGAGTATTCGTATAGATGCCGTCGATAAGCACTTCGGCCAATTTCATGCGCTTAAACAGGTCTCTTTGGAAGTTCCGAGGGGCGAACTGGTCGGCTTGCTTGGCCCATCGGGTTCCGGCAAGACAACGCTGCTGCGGATCATCGCGGGGCTGGAACGTGCGGATCGCGGCACCATCCTGTTCAATGGGCGGGATATGACCAACGTGGCCGCGCGGGAGCGGGGAGTGGGCTTCGTATTCCAGAATTACGCCTTGTTTCGGCACATGACCGTGTTCGACAACGTTGCCTTTGGCCTAAGCGTGTTGCCCCGCCGGCAGCGGCCAAACAAGGCGGACACCGCGCAGCGAGTGCGGGAATTGCTGCAGATGGTCCAGCTTGATCACCTGGCGCAACGCTATCCATCACAGCTTTCCGGTGGGCAACGCCAGCGTGTCGCATTGGCGCGTGCATTGGCGGTCAAACCAGAAGTATTACTCCTGGACGAGCCGTTCGGCGCATTGGATGCCAAGGTGCGCAAAGAGCTGCGGCGCTGGTTGCGACGCCTGCATGAAGAACTGAATGTCACGAGTGTATTCGTTACCCATGACCAGGAAGAGGCCATGGAAGTGTCTGATCAGGTGGTGGTGATGAGTCACGGCCACATTGAGCAGATTGGTACACCCAGAGCCGTTTATGAACAACCAGCCACCAACTTCGTCTACGACTTTCTCGGCCACGTGAATCGGCTTTCCGGCCGGATACAGGATGGTAACTGGTGCAACGGCGAGGCTCACTGCCGACTGTCCGGATTGGATGAGGCGAGGGGTAACGAGGTGACACTCTATCTGCGCCCGCATGAGCTCAAACTGAGTCCGAAGCCTTCCACCATCGCTCATATGCCGGTTCAAATCGAAGCCTGCAACACCTTTGGCGGATTGGTGCGTCTCGAGCTAAGCGCTGCCTGGTCGGAGGACGTTCTAGAAGCGGAAATTCCACCGGCCCAGTTCCATGCGCTTAAGGCCAAGCGCCACGACCGTCTGTTTATCCTGCCACATCGGATCCATGTGCTGATCGATGGCAAGCCGGCCGGTGATATTCAGTTAGAGGAAGGACTCGCAGTCGCTCTGGCTTAAGTTTGTGGAGAAGTTGCTCTGGTTCTGTTCCTGGACTGGCTACTTGAGACGGCCAGGGCAAGCAAGTTTGACGCACCGACAACGGCAAGCAGCGCCAAAAGACTCCGTGAATGGAGAATGGAATGGTGCATCGCGGGCTCCGGACCAGTTTTTGGAAAACATCGATGTCTAATCGTAATAGGCATACGGGTGGCGTGAGGACATTTTATGCCCCTCATCCATAACGATCCAACTACGCATAATGTATATTATGTTAAATTGGATATTTCTGGATGAACTCGTTGGTCTCTTCCTATGGAGATCGATACTCCGCCCCACCATTTTTGCCTCTAACCACGCTCCGCCCTGGCAGAACTTTGAAAGCCTACAGATTCTAGTTCTAGATAGGAGCGACGAAGTTCTTCCAGGATGCGCTGGCTTCGTGCCAGCGAGAAAAGCGGGATAAGAATGCCAGGGAAGCGTTTTACATTTGCACTGGGAATCATGACGCCAACATTGACGCAGTCCCATGGACTGGAAAGCCACTCAGGGCTTTGGAACCTGGACCCATGGGTCTTGGTCCCGCTTGGCGCACTGACAATGCTCTATGGCGTCGGCTTAACCCGACGGCGTAAATGGCCGCGGCATGCGCTGCAACGTATTGCGGCATTTACAGCTGCAGTGCTCTGCCTATCTTTCGCATTAGTCTGGCCGTTGGAAATCTTAAGCGGCCGTAGTTTTGCTGCCCATATGCTGCAACACATGCTGTTACTCTCGTTGGCCCCACCGTTGTTGGTGATCGCCCAACCACTTCCGGTGTTGTTAGCAGCACTACCGATGACCTTTCAACGTGCACTGGTGCGGGGTTTTCGCAGCCGGTGTCGTGGCGCGTGGGCTTTTCTAGCGCGGCCAGCAGTGGCCTTTACCATTCATGGCGTGACCATCTGGGCCTGGCACTCTCCAGCGGCATTCCAGTGGGCTTTGCAAAGTAATGCTATCCACATCCTGGAACATTTCTGCTTTTTTGCCACGGCGCAGCTGTTCTGGTGGAGCATGCTGAATCGCGGAGGACGGACTTTCCAGCGATACGGCACTAATACCCTGTGGGTTCTTTCCACACTGATCCATACAGGATTTCTTGGCGCGCTGCTCACCTTCGCCCGCTATCCGCTCTACGCCTATTATGTGGAACGCGCTGAACTCGACGGTCTACTGGGCGGGCTGACACCTCTGGAAGACCAGCAATTAGGCGGAACCCTTATGTGGGTTTTAGGTGCTGGGCCCTACCTGTTGGCGGGATTAATTCTGGTTCTACTCTGCTTGCGAACCCTGGAGCGACGCACAAATTTTCAACGGGAATAGGCAAAGACGGCGCCTTAGGACACTAATCGCAGTCGAACCCTATCCCGCTCGCTCATACCGGTGCTCACCGACCAGATGACGCCCTTCCCCATAAAATGCGCGCAATATACCATCACGTTTTTTCTTTTTAGAACAGAAGGACCGATTTAGTTATATGCGCCAGAGGCAGGAGGAGGACCTTGCGCAAGACGCCAGTCGGGTGATGGTATATCTTATATGTGATAAGACGATCATCCGTTTATCCGTTATAATGGGCTCCTTTTGCCTGGAGCGCTGCTCCTCGTGTTTGATTCAAGAATTGGAGGCATCGGTAGGCGCTGTGAATGGACCCTCGAACAAGCTCGCTCTAATCGCGCAACACCTCGAAAGTGGTGGTACTGATCCGACGACTAAGGAATACAGTATCGACGAACTCGCTCGCACGGCTGAAACCACTGTGCGCAACGTTCGGGCATACCAGGATAAGGGTTTACTCCCTCCTCCGACGTTACGTGGCCGGAAGGGTATTTACTCCGGTGAACACCTGGCT
>CAYXVO010000298.1:0-4193 GCA_964467875.1 uncultured Pseudomonadales bacterium
GGGGGTCACGGCCAGTGATCTGGCGATCTGGAATAACTACATCGCCACCGATGACAGCGATCACCGGGCCGGTCGTTTCGCCGTGCTGAACAAGCTCGACATGCTGTGGGACGACATTCAAGGCGAAAAGCATACGCAACAGGCCATTCAGCAGGTACAGCGACAAACCGCCGAACAGCTGGGCATGAAGCCAGCAGAGGTCATGCTGGTATCCGCCAAGCAGGCCCTGGCCGCCAAGATCCGCCACGAACCGGCACTGCTGACCAGCAGCCAGCTGCCGGACCTGGAGGACCTGATCAGCCAGCGCATCCTGGCGCAGAAGGAAAAACTGCTGACCCGCACCCTGGTCACCGACATCATCGGTATGCTGCAGAGCAGCCAGTCGATTCTGGGCGACCGTCTGGAAACCCTGCGGGCCCAGAAGGACGAGATCTCCGAGCACGGCGTGAGCCGGGAATTCCTGCAAGAGCTCACCGCCCGCACCCAGGAAGATTACGCCCACTATCATAAAAAGCTGATCACCCTGCGCTCCAGCCGCCGCCTGATGCAATCCCAGGCACAGATTCTCGACAAGCTGGTGGCCGCGGAGCGCTTTGCCCAGCACACCGAACGCACCCGCGAGCAGTTGATGAACAGCTGGACTACGCCAGGCATGTACCGTGCGATGGGCAGCTTCTTCGACGCCCTGGGCGACGATTCGGCAAACCTGCTACACGAGGCCAAGCTGGCGCAGAAGATGGTTGCCTCCATCTATGAGCGCTACTCCAGTGACCAGCGCACCGCCCATCTCAAGTCGCGCCCGTTCAATATCGCGCGCCAAACCCGCGACCTCAAGGCCCTGCGGGACCAGGCCGCAAAACTGCAACGCAACCCCAAGACCCTGGTGACCGAGCAAACGCTGCTGGTGAAGCGCTTTTTCGACACCGTGGTGAGTGAAGCCCAGCGGCTTTACGAAGAAATCCGCGTGGAGAGCGAGCGCTGGCCCCAGGAAGCCCTGCTGCCGATCATGCAGCACACCCTAGAACAGAAGCAGATGCTGGAACACCAGATCCACCGGCTCAAGGAACTGGCACGCAATGCCAAAGACAGTCGTACGCAGCTACAGAAGCTCGAACAGCTGATCAACGAAACCGAAAAGCAGCTGTACATGGCCGAGCAGATCCAACGTCGCATTCGCAAACCAGCGCCGGCCTTGCTGGCTCAGCGGGTGGTGAACCTGACGGGACTAACCGGAACCTGAGACTGTTACACCGAAACAAACAGGGCGCCTTCTGGCGCCCTGTTTGTTTCAACGACCCGTGAAAGCCGCCTCGCGCCGCTCCAGAAATGATTGCACACCTTCCGCTACATCTTCACTTTGCATAATGGGCGCCAAATCTTTATACATCGCCGCCAGCGCCGCCTTCTCACTTTCCCGGCGCACCCGCAACGACGACTTCAGACTCCCTTGCACACCCAGTGGAGCCGCCTTCGCCACCCGGCGCGCCAATTCCAACGCGGCCTCATATTCCTGCCCGGGCTCCGTTACCTGCTGCACCATGCCCAGGCGATAGGCGTCCTCCGCGCTCCACTCGTCACCAGTGAGTAGATACCTCTGGGCATTGGACCAGCCGATCTCCTGGGTCAGACGCAGTGTTGCACCCAGACAAGCATGGATGCCGCGCTTCACCTCAAGCTGCCCAAACCGCGTATTGCTGGCCGCGACCCGGATATCGCCGCAGAGCATCAGCTCCACACCCCAGGTGAAACAGATTCCGTGGACGGCAAAGATCACCGGCTTGCTGACCCGCTCACTGGAAACCCCAAAGGGATCAACCTGTCCTGCGGTCAGCGGATGAGGCTCTCCAGATCCAAACACCTCCGCCCACTCGTCCAACTGGAGACCGGCCGTGAAATGCTCACCATGAGCGAACACCAGCGCGCAGCGCAGATCAGCATCCTGTTCCAGGAGACCATAGGCGTCTGCCAGCTCGCGATACATGGCGCGGTTCATGGCGTTGTATTTTTTGGGGCGGTTGAGACCGATGAGGAGAACGTGGCCGTCGCGGTCACAGGTGATGAATTCCATGGGGGGCGTCCCTTGCTAGGTGAGTATCCGGGCATGCTCCGGGAATGGGGCAACCCGTGTGGTTGGCCCATCCTACCTACTGCGGCGGCTTCCTGACCGTCGAAGGCGTCACAGTCTTGGTTCGGTGGTCTTTAACCCACCCAGCAAGTCTCTGTTTTTACTCCCTCTCCCTTGACGGGAGAGGGAATTACTCTCTACAGAGTCTGCGAGACGTGAGTAAAGATTAGCCATTCAGCGACCTTTAAACACCGCCTCGCGCCGCTCCAGAAAGGACCGAATCCCTTCCTGCATATCCTCCGCCGCCATCACCGGCACCAGATCCGGATACAGCCGCTCGATCGCCGCCTGCTCGCCCTGCTCGCTAGCAATCAGAGACGACTTGAGACTGCCCTGTACGCCCAAAGGCGCCGCCTTGGCAATGCCACGGGCAATCGCCAGCGCCGCCTCATACTCCTCCCCCGGCGCCGTCACCTGCTGCACCATGCCCATGCGATAAGCGTCCGCCGCACTCCACTCGTCGCCTGTCAGCAAATAGCGCTGGGCATTCGCCCACCCCATCTCCTGCACCAAGCGAATAGTCGCGCCACCACAGGCATAAAAGCCCCGCTTTACCTCAAGCTGGGCAAAGCGGCTGTCATCCGCCGCCACCCGCACATCGCTAGCCAGCATCATCTCCACGCCGCAGGTGTAGCAAATGCCTTTGACCGCAAACACCACGGGCTTACTGACCCGAGGCGTGGCGATGGCGAAAGGATCCAGCTGTCCTTCCTTGAGGGGCATCGGTTTCCCCGTGCTGAAGGTTGCCGCCCAGTCGTCCAGCTGCAGGCCGGCGGTGAAATGCTTGCCCTCGCCATACACCAGCGCGCAGCGCAACGCCGGGTCTCGTTCCAGCTCGCCGTAGGCATCGGCGATCTGGTTGTACATATCCACGGTCAGGGCGTTGTACTTTTGTGGCCGGTTCAAGGCGATTAACAGGATGTGGCCATCCCGTGTGACAGTTACATCCGACATAAACACTCTCCCAATTCATCGAGGCTTATGAGTGTTGAGATCCCGTCAGGGCGCTGCTGAGACTTTGCGGAACAGCGCGGCACCGGCCGCCCGGCATGGATGTCGCGACGGCCGCGCCAGCACAGGGAAGTGCTGTCGTGGCCGGTGCAGCAAAGGCTCAGCAGCGCCCGAGAGTTCAAGGACAACTCAAGCCGTCAAACCACCATCAATAGCAAATGCCTGCCCCGAAATAAACGAAGAGTCATCAGTACATAACCAGGCAATCACCAGCGACACCTCCGCCGTCTCCCCCAACCGCTCCATCGGATTGGAACGCGCCAGCTTCTTCTCGATGCTCGGATCCATATCCAACACCCGCTGCACCATCGGCGTACGAATAAAGCTCGGACACACCGCATTCAGCCGAACCCCCTCGCGCGCATACTCCATGGCCGCCGTCTTGGTCAGACCCACCACACCGAACTTGCTCGCCGCATACGGCGCCAACGTCGGCGCGCCCTTCAAACCTGCCACCGACGCCAGGTTGATGATGTGGCCACCGCCCTGCTTCAGCATCTGCTGAATCTCATACTTCATACAGAGCCAAACGCCCTTCAGGTTCACATCCAGGGTCCGGTCCCACACCTTCTCGTCGATGTCCGCCAGACGCTGGTTCGCGTGTTCGACACCTGCGTTATTGATCGCCACGTCCAGCCGGCCTTCGGCCTCGGCAATACCCGCCACCACCTCAGCGACCGCCGCGCCATCACACACATTCAGCTTCACGAAACGGGCGCGACCACCCGCTGCCTGGATTTCCTCGACCAGCGACAGGCCATCTCTCTCGTTCACATCCGCCAGCACCAGCACCGCCCCCTGGCGCGCCAGATCCAGCGAGGTTTCCCGACCGATCCCCGAACTGGCACCGGTCACGAAGATAACTTTATCCCGTAGCGACTGACTCATGATGATTCCTCGACTTGTTATGGTTGTAATTGTGTTGGAGCGCGACTTAGTCGTTTTCCGACGCAACCTGCAGCACCAGCTTGCCGAAGTTCTCGCCCTTGAACAGCATCAACAAGGTGTCGGGGAACGTCTCAAAGCCCTGTACCACGTGCTCGCGGCTCTTGAGCTT
>CAYXVO010000299.1:0-3148 GCA_964467875.1 uncultured Pseudomonadales bacterium
CAGAAGAATAAATACCACCTGGGCCTGACAATGATTCAGCGCCAGGAAAACAATCCTTTGAAATACTGCGTCAACGAATTGCAGGCCATCAAGCAACTGTTGCTTGATCCTCAGCCGGAATGTCTCCCAACAGAGCAGGCGTTGTCCCTGGCCTCGGAAGATCTGGTTGGGCATAGCCAAGCCATGGAAACTGCGTATCAGGACCTGATCCGCGAGGTTGTGCAGTTTGTAGCCGGAGAAGAGACGACGGAAGAGGCTGAGGCTGCACGTCGTGGTTGGATGGACCGCCGTGCCCAGAAGCGTGCCTTGCAGAAGCGCCTAACAACGCTGTGTGACGAGGAAGTCCTGCGTCGGGAGTTCTTTGAACACCGCTTTGCAAAGCTTTATCAAGGTGCGCTGTCGGGTACGGCACCACGTGGGGAGGGTGAACAATGAGTTCCGCTGCTGTAATGGGTCGGGTGCTGATTGTTTTAGTCATCAGCGCGCTCGGATTAACCGGATGTGCCAGTTGGTTTCAGTCGGACCTCACCAAACTCGACCTGCGCCTGACGGCCGCTTCGGATCTGAATCCGGATTTGGCGGGCAGACCTTCGCCGCTGGTCGTTCGTATTTACGAACTGAAGGCGCCGGCGATTTTCCAGAACGCCGATTTCTTCAGCCTTTACGAATTTGATCAGCAAACTCTTGGGATGGATCTGGTCAATACGGAGGAGATGCTGCTAACGCCCGGTCAGCAGACCGATGTGCAGGCGGCATTGTCGGCGGACACCAATTATATCGCGGTCATTGCGGCCTATCGGGACATCGAACGCAGTAACTGGCGTTATGTCATGCCGGTCGCATTGCGCGATAAGAACCGTAAGACCCTGGTGTTTCAGGCGCAGGGCATTCTTGAAAAATAGCCGTCGATATTTTAATGAACAGCTGCAGGTATCCTGAAATGCAACTGTAGGTATTGTGAAAACTGTTCGAGTTACCTTGAAGCGGCGTGAGGTCCATGCTCGGTGAGCCTGGAGGGACCTCAGTTCGATCCGTCTTCCGAGAGCATGGTAAGTCTTCAGAGAATCAGAGCCTAAGGTTCAGAGGGAATTGAACCACTTGGCCCATCGGCGCACGTTGTGAGCCGGCTTGGGTCATGTCGGGACCGTCTGCCTAAGTGTGGTTTAACGAGCGCTCGTGAGTGCTGGCATAGGTTAACGTCATGGATAAGGTAATTTGGAACGAAGGCTTGTTCCTTCGGCCACAGCATTTGCAGCAGCAGGATCGCTATGTGGATTTTCAGATTCGGCGGCGCCTGCAGCTCCTCATGCCGTATGGCTGGGGATTCAGCCAATTGGAGCTCGACGAAAGCCTGCTACAGCTAGGCAAGGTTGCAGTGGTTCGAGCAGCCGGACTGCTACCTGACGGCACCTTGTTTGATCTGTCTGATGACCCAGACACGGTTCTCGTGATTGAGCGAGATCTGGAGGAAGGGGACCGGATTTTTCTCGCGGTGCCTGCGTTGGTCAAGGGCAGTATCGAGAGTCATGAGGACGGGGACGAAGGTCATCGCGCCCGCTACCGGGTCAGCATCCAGGAAGTCGCCAACAGCCATGGTTCCGACCTGCGTGCCGTATCGATCGCCACCGGACGCTTGCGGGCGCGATTGGTGACCGAGCGCCAGTTGGCGGCGGGTGATATTGCCTTGCAGGTTGCCCAGATCCAGGAGCGTAAGCCGGACGGGCGCTTGGTGTTGTCCCGGGATTTTATACCGCCGCTGCTATCGCTGGCGACCGCTCCACTGCTTCAGCGGCAGGGTCGGGAAATCCTGAATCTGGTACAGAATCGCGCCCGGGCGTTGGCTGAGAGGCTACAGGGTGCCCGTGGCGGGTCGGTCTCAAGCGTTGCCGACTTGTTATTGTTGCAGGCATTGAACCGGCACCAGTCGGTTCTGGGTTTGGCGCTGGGTCAGCCTCAGTTGCATCCTTATCAGTTGTATCAACAGCTTGTGGAGCTCTACGGCGATCTGTCGGCACTGTGCCAGGCGTCCCGCCTGGCCGAGGCTTGTGCGCCGTATGATCAGGGTGACAGCGCGGCTGGCTTCGGGAATCTCTTTGCTACCCTGCGTTCCCTGCTGACCCAGGTCTTTGAACAAAGCGCGGTGAGTCTGCCGTTGCATCGTCGCAAGTTTGGCCTCTCGGTCGTGCCACTGGCGGATATGAGCATGCTCCGCAACAGTGACTTTATCGTCGCCATCAAGGCTGACCTGCCAGAGGATCAACTCACCAAGCTGGTGCCAGCGCGAATCAAGGTTGGCAGTGTCGGCAGGGTGCGCGACATCATCAATCTGCAGCTACCCGGCTGTAAGCTGACCCCGTTGGCCACCGCTCCCAGGCAACTGCCGTATCACGCGGGCTATTGCTACTTCAAACTCGATGCGCAACGGGATCTCTGGGCGGATGTGGAGCAGAGTGGCGGATTTGCGATTCACGTGTCCGGCGAGATTGGCGGGCTTGAAATGGAATTCTGGTCGTTGAAGCGCTGAGAGAAATTGGCTCATGGAACGAATTTCGCCTCTTTATGGGCAAGACGATAGCACGCTGTTAATCATTGACTCGGAGCAGACCCTCCTGGATGACGGCCACTCGGGGTCTGGCGACGAGACCCTGTATGTCCCTTCGTCCGAGCTTCGCGCTGACCCGCCGCGTGCCGCCTGGGAGGGCGGGTCGAATGGCGGTTATGCCGACATTTCGCGGCCCGGTAAGGAACGGGCGGGGAATCCGCTACTGACCGCCGCCCAGGACGTGCTGGTTTTCGGGGTTGAGATGAGTACCCTGGCGCGTGACGCACAGATGCATGCGTTGCGCCAGCAGGCTGTGCATCAGGTGAAGGCATTCGAGGCCCGGGGCCAGGCCTGGGCACTGGCAAAGCCGACGATGCTCGCGGCGCGTTATGTCATCTGCACGTTTCTCGATGAACAGGTAATGGCCAGTCCCTGGGGCGGTGCCCATGAGTGGACCCAGGAAAGCCTGCTCAGCCAGTTTCATGGCGAAACCTACGGTGGCCAGGGCTTTTTTAGCATCTTGCAGCGCGCTTGCGATGAGCCGCAGCGCAATCTGCATCTGCTGGAGCTGCTCCAGCATCCGCTTCTCGTCGGTCAGATCGCGGA
>CAYXVO010000299.1:3158-4191 GCA_964467875.1 uncultured Pseudomonadales bacterium
GCTTAGCCTGGGGTTCCAGGGAAAATACCGGGTTGATCCCGATGGCCAACGTAAACTGGAAAGCCTGCGAGACATGATCATGGCGCTCCTGCAGCGCACTGCGGGCGATCGCCGTCACTCCCTGGCAATTGGAAGCGATGCCGCGTTATCCCAACGGTCCGGCTCGCGCCCTTGGCTCGGACGTCTGGTGCTAATCGGTGCGGTCGCTTGTCTCGGTGCCATGCATGTGACATTGCAACTGTTGCTGAGCCAGGATGCTCAGCATGTAACCCAGCGCCTGGAGGCGCTGGAGGTGCCGGCGATCACAGACGAAACGGTTCTGGCCGTTTCCGGACGTCCGCCAGAATCTCGCCAGTAGCCCTGGTGTGTTATCAGCTCCATTAACCCGGGTCATTGGTCAGATCAAAGTGTCCGAACGTCAGCTGGAGCTACTCCAGGCGCTGTAAGTAACAAGGATGTTTATGCGTTATCTAATCCCCTTAAGGCACGGGCGGGGCATCCCCTCTCTCGTTGCTGTTCTTATTGTCGTGCTACTGATTCTGTTCGTGGCGCCGTTGCTGTCCTTGCAGGGGGAGCTCCTGCTGGCATCGGTGATGCTGCGCATTGCCTTGGCGCTGGCGGTGGTGCTGGGCTGGCTGGTCTATTATCTGGTTCGCTATGGCTCCCAGGCTTTGCAGGACGATGCGGTCGTTCAGGTGATGGAGCAGTCCCGTCAGCAGCGTCAGCAACGCAAGCTGGCACGGCGCGAACTGGACCGCTGGTTGCGACGTCTACCAGGGCGGGGCGGCTGGCGTCGGGGTCAGTTCCGGCCCTGGTGGCTGGTATTGGCAAGTGAGCAGGATCAAGCCGCCACGGCGATCCAGCAATTGTGGCCGGTTCGCGCTGGCGGCCAGGCTCATCAGGGCCGACTGCGGGACTATAACGCTGCGGAAACCACGGTTCTTGCGGTGGACTTCTCCGGCGTTCCCGGGCCCTGGCAACAGGCGGAGGTGCAGTCGCTGGCGCAATCCGTCATACAGCCGGTTGAAAGCTA
>CAYXVO010000300.1:0-4177 GCA_964467875.1 uncultured Pseudomonadales bacterium
GGCCAAGTCGATCAGCCGCACGCCGCGACGTGCCACCTTGTCTTCATAGGCTGGCCCGATACCCCGACCGGTGGTACCGATCTTGGCCTCGCCGCGAGCCACTTCGCGGGCCAGATCCAGCGCCTGGTGGTATGGCAGAATCAACGGGCAAGCGCCGCTGAGAAGCAGGCGATCCCGCACAGGCACGCCCTTCTCTTCAAGCTGACGGATCTCTTTCAGCAATGCATCGGGCGCCACGACCACGCCATTACCAATGACGCAGGTGACGTTCTCCCGCAGGATGCCAGAAGGAATCAGGTGCAGTACTGTCTTCTGGCCATCAATGACCAGCGTGTGACCTGCGTTGTGTCCTCCCTGGAAGCGCACGACCATACCAACCTGCTCAGTCAGCAGATCAACAATCTTGCCCTTTCCTTCGTCACCCCATTGGGTGCCCAAAACGACGACGTTCTTGCCCATCTTTATGCTCTATAGTGCCTGTTCTGAAAGATAATCACTCACTGGCCCATCAAGGTGCCAGCACTCTAGCTCAAGGCCTGTACGCGCCAGGCACCGTCCATTTTTACCAGCTCGCGGTCGCAGCGCTCCCGCAGCTCACTCCGGACTTGTCCCGGAAGTAATTGAATCACGGTTTCCGCAGCCCGAAGTTCACACACCCGCCGCCAAAGCTCCGGGTCGTTGTCTGTCGGTGCCAGAATCGCCTTGGGTGCCGCGGGCATCACCATTTGCCCGGCCCGGTACAAAGCTTTCACGTCCAGACTGAAACCGGTCGCCGGCCGTGACTCACCAAATACAGCACCAGCACCGTCGTAACGTCCGCCCTGCGCCACGGCCTGGCCGTAGCCGGCAACGTAGGCCGCAAATACTAATCCAGTGTGATAGTTATACCCACGCAGTTCACAAAAATCGAAGTTGAACTGCACCTGGGGAAAGCGCTGTGCCAGCGCTTCTGCCACATGCTCCATGGCATCCAAACCGGCCAGCAAGGCAGAGCCGGCCGCGCCGAATGCGATACGGGCTTTCTGCAGCGTGTCACGCCCGCCCGCCAGACGCGGCAACTGCCGCAACATCATTGCCATGTCCGGATCCGCCACATGGGCGGCGACCAGATCATCAATATCAGGAATGGATTTACGCTTCAGGGCGTCGAACAGTCGCCGCTCGATCTCTGGTGAAAGATCCGCACGACGGATCAGCTCGCGGTAAATCGTCACATGCGCCAGATCCACATGAAGCCGGCTCAGGCCCGCGTTCTGCAGTGATTCCAGCATCAGGGAAATAACTTCGATATCAGCGGAAATATCGGCCTGTCCAAACAGCTCGCAACCTGCCTGGATTGGGCTGCGCGAGGTCAGCATATTCGCTGGCACCGTGTGCAGCACGCTTCCGATATAACAGAGACGCCGGACGCCCTGGCCCTTGGCCGCGCGCGCATCGATACGCGCCGCCTGAGGCGTCATGTCGGCGCGCACCCCCATCAGCCGACCAGTCAACTGATCGGTGATCTTGAACGTCTGTAAATCAAGATCATTTCCGGCACCCGTCAACAGCGAGTCCAGATACTCAATCAGCGGTGGCATAACCAACTCATAACCCCAGCGCTGATACAGGTCGATGAGTTGGCGCCGGCCATTTTCAATAACAGCGGCCTGCGGCGGCAACAGTTCTTCGACGCCATCAGGTAGCAGCCAACGATCAGAAACAGACATGTTCTTTCCAGTCAGTCAGAGGACGAAAGACGCAATTCTACCCAGTTAAACGCCGCAAAAAAACCGGGATCTAGCCCGGTTTTCATATTCTACCAGACTTCCGGCGCCAACACAGCGCCGAAGTCCGGCTATGCCCCAAACTCAGCGGGGAGCCTGGCCTCCGCGTCGCGCCTGCGGCTGTACTGGATCATTCATGTAGCGCAGGAACTGGCTTGCGGCATCGATCACCATGACGTCTCCCTTGCTGGAGAAGGTGGTTTCATAGGCCTGCATGCTGCGATAGAACTCGTAGAAGCTCGCATCCTTGGTATAGGCATCGGCATAGATCTGGGAAGCAATCGCATCACCTTCACCGCGGGTCCGCTCAGCCTCGCGGAATGCCTCGGCCACCGTGACCGACTTCTGGCGATCGGCGTCGGCACGGATACCCTCCGCCAATTCGTTGCCACGGGAGCGGTGGTCCTGAGCTTCCTTGGCACGCTCGGCTTTCATCCGTTCGTAAACCGAGGAACTAACGTCCACGGGCAACTCAATCGCTTTCACGCGGATATCCAGCAAATGAATACCGAACTCACTAAGCGTACGCTTGTCGAGTCGCTCGGTCAGCTCCTGCATCAACGTGTCCCGTTCGCCGGAAATCACTTCGTGCTGAGTACGCTGGCCGAACTGATCGCGCAGGCCGTTATCGATCCGCGCACTCAGAAGGGCGATGGCTCGTGCTTCCTCACCGGATGTTGCGCGATAGTAGCGACCAACATCGGCGATACGCCAGGCACCATAGGAATCCACTTCCAGAGGCTTCTTGTCCACCGTGAGATAACGACGGGTCGGCGAATCCAGCGTCAGGACCCGGATATCAAACTTCTTCACCTTGTCCATGAAGGGAACTTTGAAATGCATGCCGGCCCCGATATCGGTTTCGATTTGCTCACCGAAACGCAATAGAACGGCACGCTCCCACTCGCTCACAATAAAGATCGATTTAGACGCCACCAGCAGAATGAGCAGGATAGCGGCAATTCCAAAGACTGATTTAGTGCTCATGAATTAGCGCCCCCGACGGCTCTGACTGTTGGCTTGACGACTCAAGGATTCCTCGATCAGCTGACTGATACGGCTATCGAGATCCTGTGATGTCATGCCGGTTTCCGGTGCCGGATCACGAGCCATTGCAGCGCCGGCAGCCATGCGATCCAATGGCAGCAGCATCATGTTATTGCCCTGTTTCACATCCACCAGCACTTTGTTTGCCTTGGACAGCACGCTCTCCATGGTGGAAATGTAAATCCGCTCCCGTGTCACATCGGGCGCTTTTTGATAGGCAGCAAGCTGGGCGAGGAAACGTGACGCTTCACCCTCGGCCCTGGCCACCACCTCTTCTTTGTAGGCACTGGATTCTTCGATCATCCGTTGCGCACGGCCGCGCGCCTCGGGCAGAACCTTGTTGCGGTACGCCTCTGCGCCCTCTACCACGCGTCGCTCATCTTCCTTCGCTCGCTGCACGTCATCGAATGCGGCGCGCACTTCACGAGGAGGCTGGGCTTCGTTGATATTGACCTGCTGAATCATCAGACCGGAATCATAGTCATCCAGATAACGCTGCAAGCGCTCCTGTACCTTGACTGCCAGGATGGAACGACCTTCGGTCAGGACCTGATCCATTTCCGAGCCTCCCACTTCATGCCGCAACGTACTGTCAATGGCATAGTCCAGCAGGGTCTCGGGATCGCGCACGTCCATCAGGAAGTTATGCAAATCATTGATGACATACTGCACGGTCAGGTCGATCTCGACGATGTTCTCGTCCTCGGTCAACATCTTCCCGGAAGTCACCTTGGTCCGCACGTTGGTGACTTCGCGAATCTCGGTCCGATCCACCAGCGGAATCTTGAAATGCAGACCCGGCCCATTGGTTTCTAGGTACTTACCGAACCGCAGTACCAGCGCTTGCTCTCGTTCATCCACGGTATAGACCGAATTAAATCCGAGAAAGAGCAACAGCACGATCGCGATCAGCGCAAAAACGCCACCGCCACCGCCACCTGACGAGGAACCGCTGCCACCGGAGGATTTGCCACCAAACAAACGGTTTAATTTATCCAAACCTTTTTTGATTGCTTCATCCAAATCGGGTGGACCATCCTTTCGGCCTCGGTTACCACCCCCCCAGGGATCTTGATTATTGCGGCTTCCACCCGGTTCATTCCAGGCCATGCTCTTCTCCAACAATTAAGGGTTAATGCCGGCACAACCCGACGTACCAATGACAACAGGAACGCGCGCAAGTTCAGCCACCCGCAACGCGCCAATATTATGAATCCTGAACAGTTTCTGCAATTCGAAGGGTAGGTCTGTAATTTGAAGACTGCTCTTTCGCTCAAATAACAGCCCAATGTGTCAGACCAGCGCCTCTTCACCCACGCCTGCCCGGCTCAACATCTGCATCCAGTCACTGCGCGGCAAGCGAA
>CAYXVO010000301.1:0-4174 GCA_964467875.1 uncultured Pseudomonadales bacterium
ACCACCGAACTGCCCGCGGTAGTGGCTTCAAATGAGCCCAAGCCGATCGAAATGAACGAAACCATCGAGCGCCCGGACTTTCTGCTCGGCACGACTTATAAGATCAAGCCGCCGGTCTCCGATCACGCGCTCTATATCACGATCAACGACATCATCCTGAACGAAGGCACCGACCACGAGGTTCGCCGCCCCTACGAGATCTTCATCAATTCCAAGTCGATGGAGCACTTCCAGTGGGTGCTGGCGCTGACCCGGGTAATCTCCGCCGTCTTCCGCAAGGGCGGCGACATCACGTTTCTGGTGGAAGAACTGCGCTCGGTCTATGCACCGGACGGTGGCTACTACAAGAAAGGCGGAATTTTCATGCCGTCACTGGTGGCCGAAATGGGCGCGGTGATCGAAAAGCACATGAAAGCCATCGGCCTGATTCAAAGCGAGGAAATGAGCGACATACAGAAGCGCATCCTGGCGGAAAAGCGGGCAGAGTTCGATGCCCGTCAGCAATCTGCGACCACCAGCGCGGACGAGGCCCCCGCCTTCCCCGCCAGCGCTACGCTCTGCAAGAAATGCAGCGCCAAGTCCGTCATCATCATGGACGGCTGCATGACCTGCCTGAATTGTGGCGACAGCAAGTGCGGCTAGATTGAATCCGGCCGGCAGCCCCCGCCGGCCGTTTATCGCTAAAACGCGAGAATCCGTCTACAATCTCGGGTCAGCCGTGGGTTAACCGGAACTTCTGGACAAATGGATTAGAAACCTTGTCACAGTTCCTGTTACCTGGGTTGATCCTGAATGCATCACCTAGCAGTATTTCGCATCCCGGATACCTGCTTGATGCAGACCGAACACTCATCGTGGTTATACCCTCAGCTAACTAGGCCCTTTAACTGTGAAACGTATTTTCACTGCCATAGCAACATTAGTGACCTCGGTCGCACTGGCAGCCACTCCAAACGCGCCCTTGTTGGAGATGGATCTTGAAGAGCTTATGGAGAAGCCGTACGTCAATATCGCCTCCGGCACGCTTATGCCGATCGAAAAGGCCGCCGCAGTAGCCACCGTCATCACGGCGGCGGACATTCACGCCCTGGGCGCAACCGACCTCGACCAGATTCTGGAAACCGTGCCCGGCCTGCACGTGGGCAACACCTTTGCCAACTACAACCCGATCTATTCGTTTCGCGGGATCTTTTCCAACATCAATCCAGATGCACTGATTCTGATCAATGGGCTTCCCATCACCAGCCTGTACCGAGGTGACCGGGGCGGCATCTGGGGAGGCATGCCGGTTCGCGCAATCGAGCGCATTGAGATCATCCGTGGCCCCGGCTCGGCGATTTATGGCGCCGACGCCTTTGGGGGCGTAATCAATATCCTGACGAAAACTGCGAACGATATCGTCGAAGATGAAGTTGGGGCTGGTTATGGCAGCTTTAATACCAAGGATGCCTGGTTCATAACGAGTGCCAAACTCGGTTCGGCCAACATGGCATTTGTTGCTGAAGTCAGCGACACGGATGGGCCCCGCGAGACCATTGATTCTGATTATCAGAGCCAACTGGATGCAATGTTTGGCACCAATGCTTCACAGGCTCCCGGCCCCACGCAGCTATCACGCCGCGCCGTAGACCTGCGTCTGGACCTGAAATGGGAACGCTGGCGTTTGCGCGCCGGTTACCAAGGCCGTCACAACGTCGGCAACGGCGCCGGATTCTTTGAGGCAGTTGACCCTACCGGACGCTATGAAAGCACCCGTTATAGTGCCGATTTGCAGTATTTAAACCCGGCGCTGAGCGACAACTGGAGTCTCTCCGCCACGCTCGGTATGCACCACATCGATCAGCAAAATGAAAAGAACACGATGCTGCTTCCGCCTGGCTCTTCCTTCCAGATCTGGATTGATGACCAGCCCATCGATGTAAACGCGCCAGATGGCCTAGTGGGGAATCCCGAAGTGTGGGAGAACAATTACCGCCTCGATATCTCCAGTTTCTACACAGGCTTCAATCAACACCGGATCAGGATTGGCAGCGGCTTCCACTATGGCGACATCTATCGGGTACGGGAATCCACAAATTTGGATTTCTCTCAGAATCCGGCTGTTGGCGAGCTTCGCCAACTTGCGGGAACCAATCAGATTTTCATGCAACCCGGTCACCGTAAGGATTATTACCTCTCCTTGCAGGACGAATGGTGGTTTTATCCGGATTGGAGTCTGACCAGTGGCATCCGCTATGACCATTACTCGGATTTCGGCGAAACAGTGAATCCACGGGTCGCGCTGGTCTGGGCAACGACCGAGCAGGTCACCACAAAGATTCTCTACGGGCGAGCGTTTCGGGCTCCTTCCTTCTTCGAGCTCTATTCCGATAGTCCGGTCTCGATGGGTAACCGCCAACTCGATCCGCAGGTGATCAATACCCTTGAATTTGCGGTAAGCGTGCGCCCCACTGCTCGCTTCCAGTATGACGTTAACGTCTATCAGTACGAAGGTCGCAATCTCATTACGCTACAACCCAGCGGCGATGACAGCGTGCCCTACATCAACCGTAATGTTGGCATACAACGCGCCTACGGTGGCGAATTCGAAGCACGCTACCAGGTTTCACCTGATTTGCTGCTGACCGGCAATTATGCGTACGTCCACGTCCACGACACCAAGAAGCGGGAAGTCACTGGCAGTGGGCCCGCCCACCAAGCCTATTTACGCGCGGAATGGCGTTTTCTGCCGGAATGGTCACTGGTGCCACAGATCCATTACCTGGGTAAACGGCAGCGAACCGGGGACGATGCCCGGGAGGCGTTGGACGGATATACGGTGGTCAACGTCGCCCTCCACCGGCGCAACCTGATCAACAAACTTGATATGACGCTCGCGCTCTACAATTTGTTTGATGAAGATGTGCGCGAGCCTGCATCGATCAGGATAGAGAACGACCTGCCCAAGGCCGGCTTCAGCGCCTACGGCTCAATCTCCTATCGTTTTTAAGCCGGCTTTAACGCCGACGCTAAATCCGATTCTCAAATCAATTCTAACGTCCCGTTTCTAGATTCCAGGTTCCTGAACCGCCCGGACCGGCGACCGTGACAGCCACGGTCGCCGGTACTTGCGCTACCCCAGCTGGGCGCTTGGCATGAGGGTCATCGACTCCACCACATCCAGATTGAAGTGATCGCGCACCAGCACATAGCCACGGGTTGGCCGCGCCAGTGCCCCCACCTTGCGCTTCTCCAAGCCCGCCGTGAACCCCAGGTGTAGACTCTGGCAGGCCAGTTCGCGCGCCCGCTCGACGGTGCGATACAGGATTTGCTTGTAGATTTTGTGACTTTCCAGATAGCGATAATCCAGCCCCACGTAGCCTGCGCTATACACACCACCCGCCATATGAGAGAACATCACGGCTACCGGCTGGTCCGGCCCCTCGCGCAGATGCAGCCGAATCACATCGCACTCCTCGTGTTCAAAGTAGGCGTCGATCAACCGCTTGGGTAAGGCAAAGGTATTGACCTGCAAGCCCCTGGCCTGAACCTGGCCATACAGCTGATAGCATTGATCGCGAATCTCTGATGAAACACTCCGATCACTCCGCACCTCAAACAGGTCGCGGAAGGCTAACGCCTCCCGGCGCAGGCTGTATCGATAGCGGGCCGAAAAGCTGGCCAGATAGTCTTGTTCGGTTCGCCAGGGCAAGGCCGGCAGCCAATAACGATCGGGCAAGGTCATCTGCACGAAGCCCTGATTCAGCAGCTCTCCGGTCAACTCCTCATCCCCGGGATGATCGAAGTCCCGCAGCAGAATCAGCGAGGCGTCATTCTCTTCGCCAAACTGGCGCAAGGCGTCCGCGCACAAGCCCAGCGCTTCTCGCCATTGAGGATGATCGCGCTGTATGTATAGTGGATCCCCTTCACTGCCGGCACTGCCCAGCATGACAATCCGGGACGTCAGCCAGTAAGGATCCTGACGGCGCTGGAGTTCGATTTGGGCCGAGGTTTCAGCCGGCGCGAACAGATCATCCTTGATCAGAGCAGCAGTCATGGGCGCGGCCAGGATCAGCTTGCCGGCCGCATCCCGGACCAAGACATAACGAAACCGCCACTGGTCCTCAGGCTTTCCTCCGTCGGCGCCAGCCGTTCTCTCATGGGGTCTGAACACGGACTCCAGCATGCGCAAGTA
>CAYXVO010000302.1:0-4166 GCA_964467875.1 uncultured Pseudomonadales bacterium
GGGGGATTCAGTCCGGGGGTTATCATTGGTGACCACCAGGTGCGCGCCGTGACGCGCAACGATCGCGGCCATGAGAGGACGCTTGCCGCGGTCTCGATCGCCGCCGCATCCGAACACACACCAGATCCGACCCGGCTGATGCAAGGCGGTGGCACGCAACGCCTGGTCCAGCGCGTCCGGTGTGTGCGCATAATCCACAATCACCACCGGTCCGGCTGCTCGCGGCAGCTTCTGCATGCGGCCCAAAACCGGCTGCAGATTTTCCGCGCAATTCAGCACCACTTCAAGTGGATGACCAAGACTTAATAGAACACCGGCCGCGGCCAGCAGATTACTCAGATTGAAGTCACCCATGAGGCCGCAGCGTAGCCTGCCGCGCTGATCGCCATAGTGGATTTCCGCCTCGATTCCCTGGTGGTCATAGCGCACCCGGGCAACCCTCAGGTCAGCCTCGGAATCGGACACAGCAAAGCTGATGCGTGCCACATCCGGCGCAAGTGTATTCAGCAATTGCAGGCCGTAGGCGTCATCGCGGTTGATGACGGCAAAGCTCAGTTCACCGCGCTCAAACAGCCGCTGTTTCGCTGCCGCGTAGCCCGCCATGTCGCCGTGATAATCCAGGTGATCCCGGCTCAGGTTGGTAAACACCGCACCCTGAAATCGCAGACCGGCAATACGCTGTTGATCCAAGGCATGAGACGAGACTTCCATGGCCACGGCTCGGGCGCCACTGGCTTCCATCTCGGCCAATTCACGGTGCAGACGCAAGCAGTCGGGCGTCGTGTGACTGGCCTCGCGCAAGTGGGGCAGCACACCATAGCCGAGCGTACCGATCAGGCCACAGGGCTGCCCGAGTTCCGCCAGCATCTGTGCAATATAATGGGTCGTCGACGATTTGCCGTTGGTGCCGGTCACGCCGATCAAGGGAACACGCGCGCTGATGTCGCCAAAAAAGCGCTGCGCCAGCCGACCGGTCGCGGCACGCAGATCAGTCAGTTCGACCTGGACCACGCCACCTTGTGCCTGCACCCGATGCTCGACGCCCTCGCGCACAACCGCGCGAGCACCCCGCGCCACGGCCTCGACAATGAACTGACCGCCATCCCGGCTCAAATTCGGCATGGCAATAGCCGGCATAGCATTAACCGGCATAGCATTAACCGGCATAGCAATAAACAGAGAGCCAGGCACAACGTCCCGGCTATCGGATGTCAAATGGGTGATCTCGATATCCAGAGCCGGCGGAACATCCACCAGATCCTGCAGGAGTCGGGACAGCTGTACGGGCGCAGGCTTCATCGCTAACCTCTCCCCTGTCCCGTGGACTCGACTGCCGCTTCGGTCGTCCTGCCGGCGGTTGCCGTTGGCGCGGGCGGCACATTGAGCAGGCGCATAGCGCCCGCCATCACGCGACCGAACACCGGTGCCGCCACTTCGCCGCCGTAATAGGCACCGCTCTGGGGTCGGTCGACAATGACCACCATGACCACCTTGGGATCATCGACGGGCGCCATGCCAGCGAAGATGGACAGATATTGATCACTCTCATAGCCATTGGCGCCGATGGTGTGCACGGTGCCGGTCTTACCCGCAACGCGGAAAAAAGGCACAGCGGCCCGGGTACCAGTACCGCCTTTCTCCACAACCGTCGCCAGCATGTCGCGAACCTGTGCCGCAACCTTCGGCGCCATGATTGGCTCGGCCGGTTCCGGATGCCCACCCTTCAGCAGCGACACCGGCTTGCGCTTGCCATTGTTCGCAAACACCGCGTAGGCACGGGCCAATTGAAGCGGAGTCATCGACAAGCCGTAACCATAGGACAGGGTCGCCACCCGGATGGGAGCCCATGTGCGCTGGAAGGGCAAGGAGCCTATCCCTTCGCCAGGAAATTCGATACCACTCGCCTGGCCAAAGCCAAACCGGCTAAACATCTCATAGAGCACCTCACCCGTCAGCGCCAAGCCGATACGCGAAGTGCCGATATTGCTGGACTTGGTAATGATGCTGGTGAGATCCAGTTCACCGTAATCACGGTAGTCCCGGATTGTCCGCCCGTTCATCCGCATCCAGCCCGGACTGGTATCGACGACGGTGGAGGGAGAGAACTTGCCGGATTCCAGGGCGGCCGCCATGGTGATGACCTTCACGGTCGAGCCTGGCTCGAACAGGTCGGTCACGGCGCGGTTACGCAGCGCAGCCGGCTGCAGGTTGGCCCGGTTATTCGGGTTGTACGAGGGCTGATTCACCATCGCCAGGACTTCGCCCGTCTTGGCGTCCAGCATCACCAGATTGGCGGAAACCGCCTTATGGGCCTCCGCGGCGGCTTTCAGCTCGCGATACGCAAGGTATTGCAGGCGCAAATCGACACTGAGCTGCAGGTTGTTACCCGGCTCGGCATCGGCAACGAGATTCAGATCCTTGACGATGTATCCGCGGCGATCCTTGAGCACGGTCTTTTTACCGTCGACACCGCTCATCCACTGATCGTAAATCAGCTCTAGCCCTTCCTGGCCTTTCTCATCAATGTTGGTAAAGCCCACCAGATGAGCGGCCACTTCGCCCGCCGGATAGTAGCGCTTATATTCCTGACGGGTGTAAATGCCGGACAGACCGAGCGCGGATACCGCCCGCGCCTGCGAAGGCGACATCTGGCGACGCAAGTAGATAAACTCGCGCTGGCGGCTACGGGAAAGCTGCTGCTTCAATTCCGTCAGCGGCATGTCGAGCGCTTGCGCCAGGCTGGCCAGTTTGGGATCGTCCAGATTCACTTCCTGGGGATTGGCCCAAATGGTTTCGACCGGTGTACTGACCGCCAGGGGTTCGCCATGGCGATCGAGAATCATGCCGCGATGTGCCGTGATGGTTTCCGTGCGAATGGTGCGCAGATCGCCCTGGGTACGCAGAAATTCCTTATCGAACACCTGCAGGTCAATCACCCGCCACAGCAAGGCCAGCACGCCACACAACATGAGTGCGCACACCAGATAGAACCGCCAACCGGCGAATCCCTCCGCCAGCCCGGCCTGGGTGAGGGTTGTCGCCCCTCTGTTCGGGTTCGGCTTGGCCACGCTGCTTATCTCAACTGATAGAAGGAAGAAGGAAGTCGATTACCGTACGATCACAACATCCTGCGGATCGGGCACTTTCAGCTGCAGATCTGACGCTGCCAGCGTTTCCACCCGACTCAGGGCGCCCCAGGCGCTTTGCTCCAGCAACAACTGGGACCACTCGACCTGGTAATAATCACGCTGCGTCTGCAATGACTTGAGATCAATGAACAGCGAACGGTTCAGGTGATTGGCGTACACCACGGTCAAGGCACTACTAACCAGCACGCCAAGCAGAGCGACAGTAATGCAGACCTGGCGACTAAAGGTCGCTGCGGAAATTGCTCGTAGCTGCTGAAACCAGCGCTGCAGGCTTTCCTTCGGCTGGGTTTGCGGGTTCGCCCGCAACTCAGCAACAGGACGGCTACGCTTATCAATCAGGGGCAATCGGACATAAGCTGTCATGCTATTTTCTCCATGACTCGCATTACTGCGCTACGAGACCTAGGGTTGTTGTTAACTTCTGCATCTGTCGCCTTAGCGGCCTTATCCACCAAGCGGAAGTGTCTGGGGATATCCTTGGCCATAATTGGCAGCTTGGCTGGCAGCGGATCCCCCTTCACCTTATCCCGCATGAATCGCTTGACGATGCGATCCTCCAGGGAATGAAAGCTGATCACCACCAGTCGGCCACCTACCGCTAAAAGTTCTGCAGCCTGCTCCAGCGCCCGGGTTACCTCGTCCAGTTCGCCGTTGATATAGATGCGAATGGCCTGAAACGCTCGTGTTGCCGGATTCTTGCCCACTTCCCAGCGCGGGTTCGCCTCGCTGACGATCCGTGCCAGTTGCGCCGTGCGCTCGATGCGCTCCTGCTGACGAGCCTTGACGATGGCACCGGCCATGCGCCGGGCAAACTTCTCTTCACCGTATTCCTTCAGGACCCAGGCGATTTCATCTTCCTTGGCCCGCATGAGCCATTCCGCCGCACTTTCACCCTGGGTTGGATTCATGCGCATATCCAGCGGGCCATCCCGCAGAAAGCTGAAACCCCGCTCGGCGTCATCGAGCTGCGGTGATGACACGCCCAGATCCAGGAGAACGCCATCCACCTTATTCCAA
>CAYXVO010000303.1:0-4162 GCA_964467875.1 uncultured Pseudomonadales bacterium
TCCTGCCCGATGGGTCCAGTGCACCGCTAGCCGCACTGGCTGCGCTTGAGCAGCGCGAGACGCCGGCACTGATCAGCCATGTGGACCTGCGCCGCAGTGGAACGGTGGGAGGACTCGTGGACACCATGGTTACGTCGGAAGGACGGGTCATGAAATACCTGGAAGAAACCTGGCTAGGTAACCTTGATCAGCTTTATCCAGGAGCGAGCTGGTCTATTGGCGGCAAACCCAAGGGCACGGCCGAGATGTTGAGCAAGCTCAACATGTATTATGTCCTCTCGATTATCGCCATGTTCTTTCTTCTGACCGTGGCCTTCGGCACCTATTGGCAGCCGCTGCTTATTTTGCTGGCCATTCCCTTTGGCCTGGTCGGGGCATTTCTCGGGCATTTACTGCTTGGTCACCAACTGTCCCTCTGGTCGATCGTGGGTATCGTCGCGGTCAGTGGCGTCGTGGTCAACGACAACCTAGTGCTAGTCAGCGCGGTCAATGAGACCAAGTCCGACGATGTGCCAATTCATATAACGATCAGAAACGCCGTACTCAGCCGCTTTCGACCGATCATCCTGACCACGCTGACCACCTTCGTCGGCGTCGCGCCACTGATCCTCGAGGACAGTCCGCAAGCCCAGTTCCTCATCCCCATGGCCATTTCCCTTGGCTTCGGCGTGTTGTTTGCCACCGTCATCACATTGTTTATCGTGCCCTGCTTCTACCTGGCAGCGGAGGATGTTCGCGTGCTCGTCAACCGCTTGAAGGCCAAGCCCAAATCGACATCAGAGCATGACACCGTGGATGAGGCCTATGCCGCCGGACAGGCCGCCGCGATGTTACTACGTACACCGGTGAATCCATACGCCAACGAGGTATTACGAGCAAGCTGGGACGCCGGCCTCGTAGATAGTCGGGAAGATGGCGTCCTGGGCGGCGCCACCTGATTCCCATGTCCCGACGGGCATTGAGCGGCCGCCTCTTGCAGCGCGGCCTCGACACCTGTCGGAACACCCTCCTGATCGAGGCAAGCATTCGCAGCCCCATCAAGGCAAAGTGAGAGGTAAAACTTTCTTATATTCTGGGTATCCAGGACTGCCCGAAAGCTTTTCACAACTGAAACGGCACGTTGTGACTCAGAGCCCCAGCGCTTCAATATACGGATTTTTGGTTTGGGAAAGGCAACTCTGCCAAAGTGGGTATCAATTTTCAGAGGATTTACGTCAACAGGATTCAATGCATCCCATGATGAGATCGCCGTGATTCACTTTGAAGTCAGATAGACGGTAGATTTTTACAGAAGCTGAGAAAGAACTTTCTCAACATCTAATGACCGACAATTCTCAAGAATAAGGTCATTTCGAATTTGCTCATCTCCAGGAAAGAGATGGCGTCCCCTAGGGGAGTCGAACCCCTGTCGCCGCCGTGAAAGGGCGGTGTCCTAGGCCTCTAGACGAAGGGGACCTTAGGAAATGTTACGTTCTTTCCACTTAGCTATTTGGGCGTACCCGGTTAGTTAAGTGGTGGAGCCAGGCGGGATCGAACCGCCGACCTCTACAATGCCATTGTAGCGCTCTCCCAGCTGAGCTATGGCCCCACTTGCGTAACGGGGGCGTATGTTATTGAGTTCGCCCCCCAGCGTCAAGCAAATTTTTTCAACTTTCTTCGGCAGCAGTATTGCCGCTCAATCCTTGCACAATTGCCTCATATTCTTTTTCAACACGCTTGGTTTCCTTCTTGGAAAAGCCCTCCAGCGCGCCTAGGGCATGGCGCAGTCGCGCACGCGTCATATCCGGTCCAAGAATCGCCATGGAGTCCACCACGGACCAGGAGTTCGGCGTGCCTGCGATTGCAACGAACAGCGGCTGCATGAAGTCGCCGATTTTGATGTTCATGGCCTTGGCCAGGAATTTCAGGTCGGCAAAAATATTGTCCTTGTTCCAGTGACGCTGCGCCTCCAGGCGCCAGAGCGAAAACTGCAAAGCGCGCTTGACCGTTTCCTCGTCCAGCTTGGCATGCGTAAACTGGTCCGGCTTCAGA
This sequence comes from uncultured Pseudomonadales bacterium, assembly GCA_964467875.1. Taxonomy (GTDB): domain Bacteria; phylum Pseudomonadota; class Gammaproteobacteria; order Pseudomonadales; family Oleiphilaceae; genus JAEZAA01. The sequence goes on from CAYXVO010000303.1 coordinate 2,032, forward strand.
TCCAGCATGCCGCTAAACATGAACGAGGCCAGCGGCGCAATGTCACTGAAGGTCTGCACCCGACTCTGGACATGCGGCAGGGTCTGCTCAAGCCGGCCCTGATTAAATGCCCACGCCCTCACCCGTTGCGCAAACTCATCCGCATTCAGGTTTTCCCGAATCCAAAGGCCGTTCAGCCAACCCAGCTTCTCCACATCGAAGATCGGCCCGCCCAGAGAAACCCGCTTCAGGTCAAAATTCTGGATCATCTCAGCCAACGAGAACTTTTCGCGCTCGTCCGGCATCGACCAGCCCATCCGCCCCAGATAGTTCACGACAGCCTCGGGGAGATAGCCCATGCGCTCGTAATAGGTGATGCTGGTGGGGTTCTTGCGCTTGCTGAGCTTGCTCTTGTCGGGATTGCGCAGCAGCGGCATGTGGCAGAGCTGTGGCATGTCCCAACCGAAATAGCGATAAAGCAGCTGGTGCTTGGGCGCGGAGCTGATCCACTCCTCACCTCGAATCACATGGGTGATTTCCATGAGGTGGTCATCCACCACATTGGCCAGATGATACGTGGGCATGCCGTCGGACTTCATCAGAATCTGGCAATCGACCTGGGACCATTCAATCTCGATCGGGCCACGCAGAAAATCATCGATCAGACAGCTTCCCGTATCGGGTACCTTCATGCGGATCACATAAGGCTCGCCCGCAGCCAGGCGACGCTCAACCTCGGCAGCCGGCAACTCCAGGTCGCCCTTGATGCCTGGATTGAGGCCCTGGGCGCGCCGCTCTTCACGGATCGCCTCAAGCTCTTCAGGCGTTCTGAAGCAGTGAAATGCATGGCCTTTTGCCACCAGATCCTGCGCGTAGCCACGATACATTTCCTTGCGCTCACTCTGGCGATAGGGGCCATGCGGTCCGCCTACGTCCGGGCCCTCATCCCATTCCAGACCGAGCCAGCGCAACGCCTTAAAAATGTCCTGCTCAGACTCGGGCGTACTGCGCACCTGGTCGGTGTCTTCGATCCGGAGAATAAACTGACCGCCATGCTGACGCGCAAAGCAGAGGTTAAACAAAGCAATATAGGCGGTTCCAACATGAGGGTCGCCAGTGGGCGAAGGTGCGATGCGCGTGCGAACGGTCATAGGCGGATAATTCCCAATCAACAGGTTCAAAGCGCGCCATTATACGCCACTCCAAGGCATTACCCGAAGGGGGATAACACATGCCCGTCGATCAGAGCGCAGCGCAAGCCAGAGTGAACGCCGCGAAATCAGACAGGGTGGGAACTGCAGACGAAAAAAAACCGGAGCAGGCTCCGGTTCAACTTACACCACAGACAAGTGCAGACAAGAAAAGCAGCAATCAAAACTCGAACTTAGCAACCCATTCGCCGTTGCGCTCGGGCCAGCATTGAATCAGGGTCAGCTGATTGGACCAGAGAAAGTTGTCCAGTTCACCGTAACTTGTGAATCGTTTAATCATGGCAAATACCCCACTGCAAATCATGACAGGTCCACAGACCGTCCAAATTACCGACATCGCCTGAAAGCGTTAGCGTCAACCATCCTGGTCAAGGCCTCACCCACGGTCGTCATTGCAGCTATTATCGGCTTGTCTGGACAGGCTCTCCATAAGAAGTTTCACTTAGAATTCACGGATTTGCCAGGTCGTCCCGTTGTTGTTTCGATACAGATTGTCGCGTTTATGCCAGCACCGTCCTTTCCCTGTGACAATCCGCAATGTCGACTTACAATCACCCTCGGCGATGCGGGAAACTATGAAACAGGCTTTGGTTTAGCGACAATTCACGCCTCCTGGAAAATCATGAGAGATAGCCTCCTCCGCCCACTCACCTAACCTACCATTTGGAGATTCGCCGATGACGACCGAGCCCCAGATTCGCCTGACCGAATACAGCCACGGCGCCGGCTGCGGCTGTAAGATCTCGCCGCAGGTACTCGACCGTATCCTGGCGTCCCAGCTTGAACCTCTGGCGTTTCCAGGACTCATTGTCGGCAACCAGACCAAAGACGATGCCGCAGTGTATGACCTGGGCAACGGCCAGGGCGTGGTGAGCACCACAGACTTCTTCATGCCCATTGTCGATGATCCCTTTACCTTTGGCCGCATCGCCGCCACCAAT
>CAYXVO010000304.1:0-4159 GCA_964467875.1 uncultured Pseudomonadales bacterium
GGCAATGTCGAGCGCATCCCTGACCGTTGCTGAGGTCATCGCTGCGAGTGCCACATAGCCGTGGATCGTGGGCGGGAAAAATTCGATCAATTTACGCTGGTGATCAGTGCGCTCGGCAACATAGAGGGCGGCGAGCTTTAGCAGCAAGCGGAATTGACTGCCCGTAATTTGCGCCTGTGGGTCGGCCTGCATTGCAGGGCTGATACCGGCCGCGTCAGCCAGAAATTGGACCGGATCAATGCCTTGCGCCGCGCAAATCTCCTGCGATACCTGGATGTAGTTGATGGGGAATCTGAGTGAGTCGAGGGGGATGGCTGACATGCGAGTTCCACGAGGACGTTCGCAGGCGAGTATGGCGCAGAATGGCGAAAAGTGACAACTAGTGGCGAGCATTGCAATTAAAGCACCTGGCGTGAAGACCTAAACTGGTGACTCATCAACAGTTGTTCCAGAGGTTGCTCATGGGTCTAATCCCCGCACGGTCAGAAGCGTCACCGGCAAAGCCTTCACAGATAAAGACAAGCTCCAAGGCCGGCAGATCCGCCGTCTCTATATCCGGCGTCGCGTCTCAGTGGCTATGGCTCGTTCTGGGGATTGTGCTGATCGGCTATGGATTGTTGGCCTTCAACGCCGGTACCACTCTTTCTCCGGCGACCAACAAGGTCGAGAACGGCGAGATGATCGCGCTGTCACTCAAACACCAGGCCAGTCAGGGCGTGGACATGACGGGCTCGCAGGAGGCGCTTGAGGTTAGCCCGTTCTGGGTCGACTTGATGGCCAGGCTGAGTTCCAGCACCTATGCCTTCGGTGAAGACGGCCTGCAGGACACGACGATTTATTACTTCAGCATGTCTGAAACCGGCCGCACCGTTCTCAGTACGCACATGATGCTGGGGCTGGTGCTGATGGGGGCGGGCTTTCTCCAGTTCTGGCCTTTTCTCCGCCGTCGCTACCGCAAGGCGCATCGTGTTATCGGCGTCGTCTATGTGCTCACCGCCTTTACCTCCATGACCCTGAGCGGCATCCATCTGGTCAACACTGGGATCGCCAACACATTTCACACCTATGTCTTTCACATGGGGCTCTGGCTCATGTTGGTGGGTGTCGTGATCAGCTTGAGCATGGCCGGACTGGCGCTTATACGTAAGGATATTGCCCGGCACATGGGATGGCAGGCGCTGGGTTTTGGCTTTCTGTTGACGGCTCCCCTGCAGCGTTTTGACTGGCTGGCGCTCTCCATGGTGGCGGGTGAGGCGTCCTTTATCGAGATGAATATCCTGGTCAATACCATGTTGCTGATACAGGCCTCCCTGGCGGGTTACTGGTTGTTCAGGGCCAACCGTGCGAGCAGCCCGTTGCGCTCGGCAGAACCGGCGGTGCTGGCACCACCTTCAGCGACCCTGCAGCGCCTGGGGTATGGACTGTTGGGCGGACTCGCCCTGATCGGGCTCTATCCCGCACTCAGCGGGGCAAGTCTTTCCGAACTGCCGGTTTTTGCACGCGTGGTGCAACCGCAGGCACTGGACTGGCTGTCATCGGTGGTCCATGGCGGCTCGCTGTTGGTCTTCGCAACAGCCGTGTCGGTGTTGATGTTGGCGGCCTGGGCACTCCTGATCAGGCTGCGCAGTGGGACGGCTCAGGCGCCGATCACGGCAGGTCTCGTCACTATTTGCGCGGTTGCGGTGGCCGCCATGGCGTTCTATTGGGCGTACCAGCTGGGCATGCCCTCTCATGAGCGATCCGTTGGCGGTGGTGGCTTTGCCATGTTGGGCCTGGTGCTTGCACTCTTTGTGGTGCGGCTGGCGCGCGCGCAGCGTCAGGGCGAGCGAGGAAAAGCGGTGGAGTGGCTGCGGTTTTTGCTATTGGCGGCAACGTCACCGGCCCTGCTGATGATCAACCTGTGGCTGATTGACCTGGTTGGTTTTATCCCGGTGGAGTACCTGGCCATCAACGCAGGGTACGAACTAGCCATCGCGGGTGCCTTGATGACGCCGGTGTTGTGGGGCTTTCTGATGTCGGTGTACTCGGAGGAAACGGCTCGCTACCGTATCTCGTGATTGCGATTGATGGGGCACCGCTGCAGCAGGGCGGACAGGCTGGAGAACGGCGACATTCATGGGGATAAGCTCAACAGGTGCATGATGCCGCCCAACTCCGACAGTAAACTTCCATAATCCTGGAGGTTTCCGTTCGGAGGCAAACCATGACCACGCCGATCATCCGGACTGCGATGTCATCCGATGAGGCTTCCGCCATTGCTGTCATGGTGCTGGCGTTTAGCGCGGATCCTGCTGTGCGTTGGACCTGGCCGGATCCACAGCAGCCTCATAACCATGAGAGGTGAAATGTCATGCAGCAGGAAGCGAAACTCAAATACTTAAAAGTCGCCCTTTATGTATTTGGCGTGATTTTCATCGTCGGTGTGCCAGCGATGATGATGTGGATATGGCCCGCCGGCTGGGGCTGGACACCGCACCAGCACGAATACGAACAGATGATCATGGGCATTTACGCGACGTTAGGCGTGTTTCTGATACTGGCCGCGAAAGATCCATTGGCGAATACAAGCCTCATCTGGTTCACGATCTGGTCGAGCATTGTGCATGGCGGAATCATGCTGGTTCAGGCCGTGGTTGATGAAACCGAACGGGCGAACCTGGTGGGCGATGTCCCTGCGTTGTTCTTCGTGGCCATTGTTCTGTGGTATCTCATGCCGAAGAAATCCCAGACGTGGTCCTAGCGGCTTTCAACATGGCTTTGGCCCTTATCACGGGGAGATAGCTAGACGCTGCAATAAACCTGCGTTGTCACTAGAGGACTGCGTGGCGATTCTTAACTAAGCTAATCATTCGTCGCATCTATAGGTCAGGCTCTGAGGATGCAAAAGATCCGAGCCTGGAGGCGGCGTTATGAATCATTTTTATCACCGGGCTCGCATGATAACGGTAGCTTAAGTCGGTACGTATAATATCTAGGAGCGTAATCCGTGGCGAAAAGTCGTCAGTGGCACAACCTTTGGGGCCCGTTAGCTGTTCTTAATAACGCACAAGAGGCGGCTATTTCGTCCTTTTTCAATGAAGATATGGAAGCACTGAGTAATTGTTCAGAGATTGATCATCTGGTGTTGAAAAATAGCAAGGAAGTCATCGACCTTCGTAGTGTGGCTAAGGTTGATCACATCGCGTCGCTGGAATTGAGTAAGGTCAAATACACCAACTTGGCGGCTCTGCAGAAGGTCACCAGTCTCAAGCGGATTTCAATTGAAAGCTGTGAGGTTGATCTGGATATCCTCCGCGGCTTTCAGCAAATTGAGATGTTGATTCTGAATGGGGTGAAGCTTAAAGGCTCTCTGGAGCAGTTCACTTTGCCGGGTCTGAAGCAGCTTTTGATCTATGAGACTCGCTTGGCCAGTTCGGGCTTTCTTAAATCCTTTGCCTCGCTGGAAGAACTTGCTTTAGCCAATACACAACTTAAAGAGTTACGTGGTGTGGCGGCTTGTTCCGAGCTAACAATAATCGAAGTCAGGGAAAGCGGAATCGATGATATCCAGGCACTCGCCAACTGCAAGAATTTAAAGAGGGTTGAGCTGGTTCATACCTCTGTTACTGATTTAACGCCACAGACGCAGCTTAAAAAATTGCGGCGTGTGGATGTAGAACCCGAAGTGCTGGCAGTCGCCGTTAAGGAGCAAGGCTTTGTTGTACCCGTCCGAGCTCGGGTCCCGAGTGACACTATTGAGGAGACCAGGGCGCTAGAAAAAATCATCCGAAGTCAGGATTGGGAAAGCATCTACAAACTGGATGCATCGGAAACATTGGCACTCGCTCTTAACGCTGTTTTTACGGGGTATCCAAAGGTCGAGGTCATTGAAGGATTGCTGAATCATCCGAATAGTGATGTGTTCGAGCAAGTGGTGATTGCCGCTTTGTTTGTTAATTCCAGTCAAATCTGGGCAGACCTCAAACCGGCACTTTTGGAGCGCCAGGGCAGACTGAGCGAGCCATTGATTAAAGCCGTTAAATATTACCTAGAGCCGGGAATCTGGAATTCCTTCAAGCGGGGCCGCTTGGATACCGCCCACTTTCATGCCATTGAGCTATTGGAGACAGTTGCCGGCCCTGAGTACACGGAGCTGTGCAGGGTCTTACTAGATGAGCGG
>CAYXVO010000305.1:0-4139 GCA_964467875.1 uncultured Pseudomonadales bacterium
GCTCTTGTCCGGATTGAAACGAATATTCTGGTAGTCGTGAAAGCCCAACTCCCGCATAAACTTTGGAACGGGCTCCGGCGTTTTGTATGGATTCTCGGCCAGGTTCTTGGCCTTGGTCACTATGTCCTGAAAGGAAAAGGCAGCCAGCGTCTGCGTTGGTATCAACAGACACGCCAATGCGATACGAATAAATTTCCCGCGCATGAAAAGCAACTCCTTGGCAAAACCGTCACACGAGCCAGGGACCTATCGGCAGAAGATGAATCCTTCCACGAGCCAGTGCGTTCGGCGATCCTACCGTGCAGCAAACTGGCGAAGACTGTCCCGTCGATTGAATACGCGATAAAGACTTCAATTTTCTCCGGACAGGTTACAGTAGCAACATCCAATTCCCCATATTCAGGAAGTGAGGAATGCATTCCCCTGCTCAGCCTTGCAATGAAGACTTAACACGCGGAAAGGTCTATAGGTGAACACCGAAAGCTGACTGTGGGCTGTCGGTAATTTTCAACAGTTTGTCTCGTTTGCGAACTAGCAGTAGTCTGATGCCACAATTTGACGGGCACAGATCACCATGAAACGGACACTTTCGCTTGCGGCAATTCTGATGAATGCGATCATTCTGGTGACAACCGTTGCCAATGCCGGACAGCTATTCTTGGGTATGAGTCTGGCGGTCGAGCATTCAGAGCAACTGACGCTGGGTCCGGTACCTGTGACAGCCCCGCCCGCACCATTCGATGACCAGCTTCGGGTTACGCGCCAGCTCAGCCTGGCCGACTTCGATCAAGTTGGCACTACAAACTCGAGTCCGGCAGCCCTATTGGAGAACCAAGCCGAAGCAGCGTCATTTGACCTACACCGCTACTCAAGGCGCGCCACCTTTCTTTTTGGGAGCATTGATTTGGCGCGTACAAACGCAAACCTTGCAGGCGACAACGCTGGTTTAGTGGGGGGATTACTTGAGGCGGGTCCGGATGCTCACGGCAAAACTGATCTACACCTCAGTTTCAACGCATCCTATGAGTTGGTAGAACGCAGCACGATGAAAGAGTTCACTGACTTTCACGTCGGTGTGTCCTACCATTTTTGACTAGTGGTCTAGCTAACCAGCGCGCAACTGAAAACTCACGGAGTATCCGAGCAAGCCGGCGTAGCATGTGCCTTGGCAATATTGCGCAAGATGTAATCTATTGAACGCATCCCGGTCCAGACAGCTGCCCCCATAAAGGCCCAACCGGGCGTAGGTGCCGCATGCATGAGCAATTCCATCATGCAGATATGACCAACAGTCACTACTAACCACTGACTTTCATTCATTCCAAGCAGCATCATGCAATGAACCTCCAATTTGAGTCGATTCTTATCCCGGTTGCGCCTGGACGGCAACCTTGGATGGAACTACTTAGATTCACTATAGGAGAAACTTCGAGAAATACTGTTGTGAAAATGTTTCCAACTATGGCATTCCAGTTGCCGTATGCAACTACCCACTGTCATTCAACCGGCCTGCTTTCAACTCATTAGACAGTAGATCGAGAAATCCGTCCATCCGTAAAAAGATCTATGAACGGAATGGGCTTTGAGCGTCGGAGCGCGACCGCTCAATCTCTTGACCTACATTCACCCGAGTCTGCCAACACAATTCTATCCCCTTCCCGGATGCCTTCCCCAGAATAAAAGCCCTGACTCATTTCCAGTGCCGCCTGAAAAGGCTGGCCAGCCTCGAACACCGGACAGGCACTGGCGACCGACTCCTGACAGGGAGCCATGGCGCTGATCCGGAGGATCGTGCCATCGGATGCAAGAAATGCCACATCCAGCGGAACACGTGTCTGGTACATCCAGAACCCGCTACGCGCAGACTGGCGCTCGGGATACACAAACAACATGCCTGATTCCGGCGCCAGGCTGTCTCTCATCATTAAGCCGCGCGCCCGTTGTCTCTGCGTCTCGGCAAGCTCTACATCCAGCAGGCGTGCGTTACCATTACTGTAAATACAAATCTGGGTTCTCGCGAAAACCACGGCTGACTCCGGCTGACCCGCCAATGCCGCCCCTGTCGTCAGCGCCAGGAGACACGCCACGCCAACCACCGCCAGCCGAAACGGGCGCCGCAATGAGTCTAACATCATCATGAAGACAGGATGCGCGTTGCTCTTTCGTCTCTGAGATGTCTCCATCCGTCTCTCCACACCGCCTCCACTTGATATCTACCACCAGTATCCAGGTCACCGCAGCAGAACTCAGACTCCAGACCGATTCTCGCGCACCGTCGGATCCTGCAACCACAGGCGATAGGCTATGACACCAACAACCGCCAGCACACCCCAGATCAGCACAACACAGCCCAACCAACCAAAATGGTGCCAGAGCGGTCCAGGCACCACAGCCCCCAGACTGCCACCAATGTAATAGGCCGTAATATAGAGACCGACCGCCGCCGAGGCGTTGCCTGCGGCCACCTGCGGCACAAACCCCGTTGCAATGCCCTGCAGCACGAACAGTCCGCAGGAAAACAGCGCCAGTCCGAACACAACGATCATCAAACTCGCGGGCAACGTCAGAGAAAGCCCGACAGCCGACAGTGCCACGCCACTCAGCGCCACCCGTGCCCGCCCAAAGCGGGCCACCTGGCGGCCCGCGATTGGGGTCACCACGACGCCCAACAGGTACACCGCGAAAATCCCGCCGATAGCCGAGGTGCTGAGCTCAAATGGTGGATCCGCCAGGCGCAGGCTTACATAGCTAAATACCGCAACCAGCGAAAACAGCATGCCGAAGCTGACACAGAAAGTCCGCACCAGAAGACCATTTTTCAAGTGGCGCGCCATCGCCCGAAGTGCATCGCGAAAGCCCGATCCTGGCCGGAAATTAGTGGACGGCGGCAACCAGCGCAACACGATCGGCACCAAGGCCAGATCGAGTATTCCCAGGGCAAGGAAAGCAACTGGCCAGCCACCGGCATCCGCGGCAATGCCCGCGATCAAGCGTCCGCTAAAGCCACCAAGCACCGTGCCAGAAATATAGATAGCCGTTGTTTCCACCGCCTCCCGGGAGCTCCACTCCTCACCAATATAGGCAACCGTGGTTGCAAATATTCCCGGAATGAAAAAGCCGGCCAGAAAGCGCCAGGCGATCAGGCTGTTGATCGAGGTGGACAAGGCGGTTAGTAAGGTCACCAGCGCGACCGCGACCAAACTGGCCACGATCACGGGCTTGCGCCCGAGCATGTCGGACAGAATTCCGGCGAAAGGCGCGGTTAAAGCCACCGCGAGAGTGCCTGCTGCCACGGTCAGACCGACCTGTGCGGCAGTGGCATTGAACTCCGTCATCAACTCCGGGAGCAGTGCCTGAATGGGGTAAAGATTGGTAAATGCGCAGAATCCGGCAGCGCCCGTGGCTAACTGGCGCTTGGAAATGAACATCGCGGGCTTACCAAAGGCAGGCACAAGGCCAAACAGCAGCCGCGATCAACTTAGTTATCTCAAGCGGCAAAGGCATCGCACCCTCCCTTTCCGGTTATATGATCAGGTTAATCATAAAGCGGTGAAGATGAATGTACGAATGGTATCAGGTAGGCGCCATCAGGTTGCTTTTTTCGCCATTCCGGTGATGGGTTGGCCACTCTTACCAGAGGGAATCTCCTGGATTTTATTGCCGTTTTTCAGAAACTCAGCGGTTTGACGGGCGATCGATTGGTGGGTCTGCATTGCGCCTGACTGCTTCGGCCTTGCTGCCATAATAAAGATCCTTTGTCATATGAAGGGCGGTCTATTGTACACGAATTCAGCAACAAATGCTCGCGACCTCCCCTGCTCCCGGTTTTCTGCCCCTCGTTTCGCCGCCTTCACGCCTGCCTGGCATGAATCCGGTCGTCATCCAAAATGCAGTTCGAAGCCGGCGCCTGGTCATTGGGCATGCCCGCCAATGTCAGCCATAATGATACCGCCGTTTCATTCAATGCCCGGGAGTTACCGATGTTACCGACGCAGTCGCCGTTCTGGCAGCGGAAATCGTTGAAGCAGTTATCCTCGCAGGAATGGGAGTCGCTCTGTGACGGTTGCGGACTCTGCTGCCTGCAGAAACTGGAGGATGCCGAGGACGGTACGGTCTACTACACCCGGATTGCCTGTAAG
>CAYXVO010000306.1:0-4136 GCA_964467875.1 uncultured Pseudomonadales bacterium
CTACCGCGACCGCGCCACGTACCTGGGCGACCCGGATTTTGTGGACATTCCGCTTAAGCGCCTGCTGGCACCGGAATATATTGACGAACTGGCCAGTCAGATCAGCCTGGACCGAGCATTGGCGGTTCCCGTCGCCAGCGAACCCGCACAGGCCTCGTTCCATACCACCCATCTGTCGGTCGTGGACCGGGACGGCAACCTGGTGTCGGCGACCCTGAGCATCAATCGTGAGTTCGGCTCGGCCTTTACGTCCCGCCACACCGGCATTCTACTCAACAACGAGATGGATGATTTCGCGATCAAACCAGGCGTGCCCAACAGCTATGGCCTGGTCGGCACCGAGCAGAACACCATTGCGCCCGGCAAGCGCCCCCTGTCGAGCATGATGCCGACCATCATAGAGACGCCGGAGTATGTGGGGGTGCTGGGTACGCCCGGTGGCAGCCGCATCATTTCCATGATGCTGCTGAGCAGCCTGGACCTGCTGGAAAACAACCCGCCGGAATCCTGGGTGTCTCGCCCACGGTTTCATCACCAGTACCTGCCCAATGAGGTGGCATTCGAGCCCGGTGCGCTCTCCGTTGGAGAACAGACCGTGCTGCGAGCGCTAGGGCATGAAGTGCGGGAACTGGATCGAACCTATGGCAACATGCAAGCGATCCGCATCCATCGTAAGAGTGGCACCTTGGAAGCAGCCAGCGACCCACGCGGAGAAGGTCAGGCGATTAGTCGCTAGATTAGATGTGAAGCAGAAGCAGACCATCCTCTCCCGCAAGCGGGAGAGGACTCAAGAACAGTGAGCGCTACTGCATCACCACTTCGGACAGACGCCGGAACTCGTGGAAGACGTACATCACCGTCTTCTTTTTATCACAGGTCGTGGTACCGGCCTTGAGCAATTGAACCGATTGATAATATAACTGACCATCCGCCTGATGATAGCTGGAAACCACGCAGTAATCGATGAATTCATCCGCAGTAAAATCCACGCGAACTGACTCTCGCCTATCCGCCTGACGATTCTGCACATAAGCAGTCACATCATTCTCGCTTCCTTCGGAAAAGCCATAATGAATGTTGTAGCCAGACTGTAAAGTTTCATACCTCTGACGGCGTTCCACCACTTCAGATCCGGCAGCTTTCAGAAGGTAGTTCAGGATCCGAGGCGTTACCTGCGTCTGTTCCAGGGTCATCGTCAAATTGCGTTCAGGCTGAGTCAGCAGAGCAACCAGTGAATCGTTGCCGAGAAAACTCTCGGCTGTGACATTGACAGCGCCTGCCCCATGCTTAGCCATCGGCGCGTTCAACCAGATGCCCTCCGGCACCTTGATTGGGGCCTCGCCAGTCAAATGCGTTAAGGTCTTATGCCAGGTTTCGTCGACAAGGCCATCGGCCTTGGCCTCGCCACCGGTTGCGTCGACAGCAAGGTTCACCGTCTGCGTCTTGGTGGCATCATTCAGAGAGTCATAGCTGACGCCCACCCGAACATCTTCCGAATACGGGTCGAGAGGCCCCATGGGGTCGACCGTCCACTGGGGCGGGAACAAGGCCTCCAACTGAATCGGATAACCCACCAGCAAATCATGCCGCCACAGATGCAAATCACCCGCCACGCGCACTTCGGCGATCCTGCCCTCGACGTCATAGCCGTAGGTCTGCACCTGCGCCAGATTCGGCAGTACGTTAATGAATGGCAAATGCACGAGGCTGCTGGTCAGCGGGGTTGAGTCTGACGCATAGGAATCCGTGCTCACATAGATGCGCTTGCGATACAGGCGCAGCGGGTCGTCGAGGGTGATCTGCAGATCGATAGGCTCGATGTCAGCCAGGGTTAGATCACGATAGGCATCCGTGGTCGGATTCTCGCCGGCGGCCTGATCGACGGTGGCGATGATCCAGCGGGCCTGATTCACCAGTGCACGGCCCAGCGCATCCAGTTTCGATTGCACAGCCCGGGTCAACAATTCTGCTAGCTTCGCCTCCTTGGCGTCAGCATCCAGCTCCGTGTCATTATTAATCCTGTCGATCGCCTCCTGCGCAAGCCCTTCCTCAAGCCCGGCCAGCCCACCTTCGGTCTCGATATAATCCTGCATGGCTCGCACCATGACCTGCGCATAGCGGTGCATTTGGGGATCCTGGGGACGCAGATAGTTCACCCACAGATTGCGCGCCAGCCCCAGCTTGTTACGCACATTGTTATGATCCAGCTCCAGGTTCGTCCTCAGCACCCGCTCCTCCGTGGGCGGCGTGTAGTCGTCATAAACCTGCTTGGCCGCATCAAAGGTCGCCTGGTCACGCTCGAGCTTGAGCAACGTGGTCAAGGGCGTGACCAGCGGATACACACCCCGGGGGATGGCGGGCATCGCCAGGAAGAACGAACGTTCAAGCGCAACGCCCTGATCCTCGTCGATCGTTTCCCCGGCAATCGCGTGCACCATCAAAGGATAGGCGTGGGGACGCGTGATTTCCGCAGCCTCCAGCACTTCCTTGGAGAACACAAAACGTCCTTCGGCACCGGTGCGCACGGAGGGTTCCAGTTCAACACCGGCCTCATTCCGATCAAGACGACGGTTGTTGTTCAGGTCGATCCATACCAGGGCATTGTTCAGGTAGCCATCCAGCACTTGACCACTGTAACTACCGGGACCGAACTCGGCATAATCGGGATCTATCCGATCACGTCCAGCATGGCCATCATCGCCGCTGCAACCGGCCAGCGTCGCCAGGCCGAATGCGGCCATTGCCACGTAAATTTTGCTCAACTGCATCGTCAATACCTGCAAATGTCCGGTCCGGCGCATGGGGCCGCCCCGTGACAAGGTGTCGGAAGTCTTGTGCTACACCCGAGCGTCCACCGAGACGGCCTTTGGCCCGGCCTCGGGACGACTCAAATACAAGAAGTTGGAGGGATTCTATCAGCTAGACCGGGCAGGAAGTGGTACCTGGCTCACAGTTGGTACGCCAGTTCATCAGGTGGGCGGCGCATCCGCACGGACGGGCGGTAACTCCGACCGGACAGGCTTGCCTTCACCCATCAGGATCGCCAGCCAGCGGGTTTCGGCACGTGCTTCAAAGGCAATCTTGAGTAGCATGGTCAACGGCACCGACAACAGCATGCCGACCGGGCCCAGCAACCAGCCCCAAAACACCAGCGACAACCAGACCACCAGCGTCGACAGTCCCAGGCCACGCCCCATGTAGCGGGGCTCGATGAAATTGCCCAGCACCATGTTCACCGCCACATAGCCTGCCGCCACTAACAGCGCGTCGCCCACGCCGAGCTGTACCAGGGCCAGGAGCACCGCCGGCACGGCGGCAATGATGGAACCAATGTTGGGAATGAAATTGAGCAGGAAGGCCAACAGCCCCCACAGCAACGGAAAATCCACATTCAGCAGCCACAGCCAGAAAAACACCAGCGCTCCGGTAATCAGGCTGATAATGGTTTTAATGGTGACATAGCGATTGACGTCGTTGACGAACTGGCCCAGACCGTTAAACGACAGACGTCCCTCGAACGCCTGGTGCATCTTGGCCGGCAGGTTCTTGCCTTCAAACAGCATGAAAATGACCGTCAGCGTGATCAAGGTCGCATTGGACAGCACACCGCCCAGGCTGGCCAGCGTGGTGCCGGCCAGCTTCATCAGGGCGGCGGGATTGAAATAGTTGTCGTAAACATCCAGCGGGATCTCCAGCCCCCGCTGCCCCAGCCAGGTAATCAATTGCCCGCTGAGCACCTGCAGACGCTCCTGATAGAGCGGCAGGTTTACCCGGAACTCGGTAACGGAGGTCGCAAGAATGGACACGAACACCAGTTGCGCCACCAGCACCGCCAGCACCACGATGCTGAGCGTGGCCCAGGAAGACAGCCCCCGCGCCCGCAGCAGCGAAAACGGCGCCGCGCAGATGATGGCAATAAAGCCCGACAACAGAAAAGTAACCGCGATCGCATCCGCGGCTTTCAGTCCCGCCGCCACAATGATGAAGGCCGCGAGAATGATTAAACTGCGCGCGCCTCCGGAAAAACCACCCTGAGTGGACATCAAATCTACTCCCGTTACGATTGTCCGGCCGATGCCTAGCTCAGGGCACGCAGCCCACCAGGACGGCGGCGCCCACTAAGACTGCAGCGCCGC
>CAYXVO010000307.1:0-4101 GCA_964467875.1 uncultured Pseudomonadales bacterium
TCGCCGTTGATGCTGAGATCCGTCTATACTGTAGAGACAACCTTTCCCAAGCCTACTTTCCGTTGTAAATTAGCGGGTTTAGCGCTGGAATCACTCAGCCGAACAGGGTTAGTGTAAGCACCCGCCGACCGGAAGCGGGTGAAATAGATCCGCCAGGGCCAGTTCCATCCTGTCCCCAATGCCTGACCAAGAGGAAAAACGATGTCCATCACCACCAGCAAAGCGGACGACGTGCTGACGATCAAGATCGCGGGACGCTTTGATTTCAGCTCCCATCAGGAATTCCGGGATGCCTATGAAGGCCGTGATGGAACCGTGGGCGCGTATCGGGTTGATATGGGCGAGACTACCTATCTCGACAGCTCGGCACTGGGCATGCTGCTCTTGTTGCGGGATTTTGCGGGCGGTGATAGTGCCGATATCAGCATTCTGAACTGCAACAACGACGTCCGGAAGATCCTGACGATTTCCAACTTTGAACAGCTGTTTCGTATCCAGTAAGCAGAGTTCTGTTGCTCGACCATCTTGCTCGGCATCCACAGTAGTACGAACAGCAAGCGTAGTACGAACAGCAAGCGTAGTACGAGTAGCAAGAGCTGTACGGGTAGCAATAGAGCAGCAAGGACAGGGATGAACAATGGTAGTGGCAGGTGAGACCGAATCCCTGAAGATCCTGATCGCGGACGATAACAGCTCCGATCTCATGATCCTGCAAAGTATCGTTAGAAAGCAGGGGCATCAGGTGATCACCGCCACCGATGGAATCGACGCGGTGGAACTCTTCCAGCGGGAGTCGCCGCAACTGGTTCTGCTCGACGCTTTGATGCCACGCATGGATGGCTTTGAGGCGGCACGTATCATCAAGGAATTGGCTGGCGAAGAGCTGGTTCCCATCATTTTTCTTACCTCTCTCACCGAAGCGGAATCGCTGGCCAAGTGCCTGGATGCCGGCGGTGACGATTTCCTGTCAAAGCCCTATAACCAGATCATCCTCAAGGCGAAAATCCAGGCCTTCAATCGCATGCGGGTGATGCACAAGACCCTGCAGGATCAGCGCGATCAGATCGTGCGCCATAACGAGCACATGCTGCGCGAGCAACGGGTGGCCAAGCGGGTCTATGACAACGTGGCGCATCTGGGTTGTCTGCACGCCCGCAATATCCAGCATTTGCTGTCTCCCTTGTCGGTGTTCAACGGCGATGTCTTGCTGGCCTGTCAGAAGCCCTCGGGCGGAATGCACGTGCTGTTGGGTGATTTTACCGGCCATGGCCTGCCGGCGGCGATTGGGGCGATGCCACTGGCCGAGATTTTTTATGGCATGACCGCCAAGGGCTTCTCCATGCCCGACGTGTTGCGGGAGATCAATCAGAAGCTGAAGAAAATCCTGCCGGTTGGTTTTTTCTGCTGCGCGGTGATGGTGGATCTTAATTTCTCCCGGCGCGATATCGAGATCTGGATGGGCGGTATGCCAGATTGTCTGCTGCTACGCCGGGGCGAGTTACTGACACTGCACTCGAACCACCTGCCGTTGGGGGTGCTGGCTTCGCAGAATTTCCGGGTTAAGACCTACAAGTACGACCTGGACGACGGCGATCGCATTTTTCTCTGGTCCGATGGCATCGTGGAAGCCCGCGATCCCGATGGCGAGCTGTTTGGCGAGGATCGCCTGCGCCAGGTGTTTACCGACAATCAGGACCAGCAAACCCTGTTCAATGACGTGCGGCAGGCTGTCGTCAACTTCATGGGTAGTAGCGAGCGCAGTGACGACTTGACCATGGCCGAGGTGGTCATGATGCCGGAAGATGCGCTGGGTGTTGAACTCACACCGCTGGTTAACAGCGCTCTCACGGGGCCCCGGCAGTGGGCGTTGTCCTATCGCCTGACCGGAACCACATTGCGTGACTTTAATCCCATCCCCCTGTTGCTCCATGTCATTCTGGAGGTGCCGGGACTACGTGCCTTGAGCGGCCAGATCTACACCTTGCTGGCGGAACTGTACGCCAATGCACTGGAGCATGGCGTGCTTGGGCTGGAATCAGCGCTGAAGCAGAGCCCTGAGGGGTTTGTGCAGTATTATGCGGAGCGGGAGCGGCGCTTGAGTCATCCAGGGCAGGCCTGGATCGATTTCCAGATCAGCCATGTACCGGAAGGACGAGGCGGGGTGCTCTGTGTCCGGGTCGAGGATTCCGGCGCGGGATTTGACCACGGGGCGCTCTGTCGTGACCTGCCGTCGCTGGATCAGTACAGCGGCCGGGGTATTCCCTTGCTCCGAGCCATGTGTCGCCGCCTGGAGTTTCAGGGGACTGGTAATGTCGTGGTGGCCGAATTCGCATGGCAGCGCAGCTGACTATCGCCGTGCCGTGCGCCATTGAAAATGTGAAGCCTAAACTGGAGTGGTCTCATGGACGGTGAGTTGCAGCATATCGACGAAGACATGCTGATAGAGTTGCGGGATGTTATGGAAGAAGATTTCCCGTTGTTAATCGAGACATTTCTCAGGGATTCCATGCAGCGCCTGGTATCTATCCAGGACGCGTTACAAAATGGCCAGGCAGAGGAATTCAGCCGGGCCTGCCATACCTTGAAGGGCAGCTGTATTAATCTGGGACTCGATCGCCTGGCGGACTTTTGTCGCCAGGGCGAGTTGATGGGGGGCGCTGCCGACTTGAGCCAGGGCGAGCCGTTGCTGCAGGCGATTAAACGTGAATACGGAGCGGTTCGGGAGCTGCTGACGCCGTTGACGCAATAAGGATGTGAATCTTCAAACACCAGGCTGCTGTCTGAAGGCCTGGGCCTCTGGTCGGGCCGTTCGGTGACGCCCGTGCTTGCTTGCTTCCGAAGTTGGTCCAAAACCTGCTTATAACACCTGAACCGTCTGGATTGCCGCTTTTGAAATAAGCTGTCAGGAGTTATTGCGTGGCCATGAACCCACAATTGCCTTTCTTGGATCTGAACACTGCGGCGGGCCTCGACCGCTCTTCTTCTGCTCGAAAAGCCACGGACAGTCGGGGTGGTTCAGGTGCGCCAGAGCCGTTTTCCCAGCTGTTCTCACAACAGATGAAAGCCCCCACCCGGCCCGCACCTGCGGACGTATCCTCGAATGCGGCATCTCGCGGGGGCAAGAAGCCGGAGCCGGCACATACCAACCGCTCTCAGGAGCGGCGCACCGCAGACAGCCGCCGTGATGAGCGTTCGGATCCTGCAAACCGAGAGCGCTCATCCACAACCAAGGCAGCGTCGAGCAAAGCCTCGGAGGCGGCTGCGGATGGCAATCAGGTGGCGGAAGACGGAACGAATTTGCCGCCGGAAGCGGGCGGTTTGCCACTTTATACCCAGCCGGTGACCTCGGATGACGCTGACCAGGTGGCTTTGGGCACAGGTTCGTCTGCACGCGGCAACCTGATGCAGGCGTTCAATGGTGGGATGGAGGCCGGCCTTGAGGGCGAGGGGCTTGGGCTTGCCGGGCTGGAATTGGACGGCGAGCCGGAAACGATGAGCAAACTCAAAATTTTGGAGCAGTTAACGGCGTTGGCGGGGAAAACCGCGACAAGCGATGCCAAGCTGTCCCCGGGCGAGGGCTTGGAAAGCTTCCGAACCACGCTGGGGGCGCTGACCACATCGTCCTCGGCCTCCTTGCGCGAGAGCACGCAATTGGGGCAGTACGCCACCAGTGTTCAGGTCCCGTTGCAGGACCCAAAATGGGGAGAGCAGGCCATGAACAAGGTGGCTTGGCTGACGAGTCAGGGCCTGCGCAGTGCAGAAATTCATCTGAACCCGGCTGATTTGGGGCCGATCGATGTCAAAATTCAGATGCAGCAGGATCAGGCGACGATCCAGATTCAGGCCCACAACGCGGGTGTGCGGGAGGCGCTGGAACTGAACGTGCACCGGTTGCGGGAGGCCCTGGCCGGCAACGGCTTGGGTTTGGCTCAGTTTGATGTGTCCACCCAGTCGGGTCAGCAACAGGCAGACGATCAGCAGGCACAGACCGGCTCAACGGGGGGCTCGGCAGGTACCAGTAGTGATGAGGGGCTACACCACGACGAAATGGTGGAGACGGCCGTGGAAGCCATCGGATTGGTCAACACCTACGTCTGATTC
>CAYXVO010000308.1:0-4100 GCA_964467875.1 uncultured Pseudomonadales bacterium
AAGGCAACCCCCAGCAGAGCCAAGGCCATCAGGCGGAATATCCACTTCATTGCATGCAATCCCTACGGGCCGCCCGCATCCTCTGGCGGATGATTGAGTTCCACCAATTCCTGCAGCGATTGAAAAAGTATGCTATCAGATTGGTCGGCATATTCGGCAACGTCAAGTAGATTGGACCAGGTTAGCTTAGGACCCACTTCCGTCGCGGACTGCGACAGGTGCTCCGCCGCCTGAAACAAGATCCACTGCTCGCATTGTTCAGCCTTGAGCTCGGTGTCTTGCATCAGCTGGCGAATGTGGCGCTCCCCTTCATGCTGGCGGGGCTGGGCCCGACGTAGCGCCCGCAACGGCTGTACAATCTCCGTGTGCCAGGCCCGCACCTGTTGCCACGCCGCCCCCTCGCTCACCAGGCTGCGGGACTGGCGGCCCAACCAACAGGCAAACAGCAATAAATTTACATCCAGCCCATAGTCGTCCTGCAGCGCCAGACAACGCTGCCGCACGGCTTCGGACTCATAGAAGTTCAGAGAAAAGCGCCAGAACGGTTGGGTATAGGCGTTATAGGAAGACTGCGTCATCGGTTACATCTCATAGCTCACAGCCTGTGGGTTGAAGTAGGCGACTTTCAGGGACTCAGGTAGAATAGGCGCCCATGCTAACCCTCGACCATCTCAGCTTACAACGCGGCACCTCTCTTTTGCTTGCCGACGCCTCACTGACCCTGCACGCCGGCCAGCGGGTCGCGCTCGTGGGCGCCAACGGCACGGGCAAATCCTCGCTGTTCGCCCTGATCCGCGGCGCGCTGGCGCCGGACAAGGGCGACCTCTTCCTGCCCGACAATATCCGCATCGCCCACATGGCGCAGGAAGTTCCCTCGTCATCGCGCAGCGCTCAGGATTACGTACTCGACGGTGATGTTGAACTACGCCGCGCGCAGCAGGCTCTGGCGGATGCGGAGGCGCGCGACGATCACCAGCAAATGGCCCAGTTGCACCAGCGTCTGGACGATCTGTCCGGCTACACCGCCGAATCCCGCGCCGCCCAGCTCCTGCATGGCCTGGGATTCAGCCAGGACCAGCTAACGCATCCAGTCAGCAGTTTCTCCGGCGGTTGGCGGATCCGCCTCAACCTGGCCCAGGCCCTAATGTGTCCGTCCGATCTCATGCTGCTGGACGAACCGACCAACCACTTGGATCTGGACGCGATCCTCTGGCTGGAAGGCTGGCTGCGCCAGTATCCGGGGACTCTGCTGTTTATTTCCCACGACCGCGACTTCATTGATCGGGTCGCCGATCATGTGGTGCATCTGGACCAGCAGAAACTAACGCTTTATCGAGGCAATTACAGCGCGTTTGAGCGGATGCGCGCCGAGCGCCTGGCCCAGCAACAGGCCCAGTTCAGCAAGCAGCAACAGCGGGTGGCGGAAATCGAGAGTTTCGTGCGCCGCTTCCGCGCCCAGGCCACCAAGGCCAAGCAGGCCCAAAGCCGGCTGAAGGAACTGGAGCGGATGGAGCTGATTGCGCCAGCCCACGTGGACTCGCCCTTCAGTTTCACCATCCCGGAATCCGACAAGATTTCCGACCCATTACTGGTGTTGCGGGAAGCCGACCTCGGTTACGATCCAAACCGGCCAATTCTGCGCAAGGTTTCCATCAATTTACATCCGGGCAGCCGTTACGGCTTGCTCGGCCCCAACGGCGCGGGCAAGTCCACCCTGATCAAGGCCCTGGCGCAGGATAGCACCCTGTTGTCCGGCCGCCTCACCCGGGGCGAGCATCTGGCCATTGGCTATTTTGCCCAGCACCAGCTCGATGCCCTGGATCTGGAAGCGACACCTTTGCTTCATCTGCAGCGGCTGAGTCCACGGGAGTCGGAACAGAGCCTGCGTAATTATCTGGGCAGCTTCGGCTTCTATGGCGATGAGGCACTGTCCGTGGTCAAGCGCTTCTCGGGCGGAGAGAAGGCCCGCCTGGCGCTGGCGATCATCGCCTGGCAGAAGCCCAACCTGTTGTTACTCGACGAACCGACCAACCACCTGGACCTGGAGATGCGCCAGGCCCTGACCATGGCGCTGCAGGGATTTTCCGGTGCGGTGCTGGTCGTGTCCCACGACCGTCATCTACTGAAAAACACGGTGGACGAGTTTCTTCTGGTGGCCGATGGCCAGGTCACGCCGTTCGATGGCGATCTGGGCGACTATGAGCACTGGATGACGGAGCAACGACGCCAGCAACAGGTCCAGACCGCCAGTGACTCCGATAAGCTACGCCAGGGTGAATCGGCGGAAGATCGCAAGAACCGCAAACGCCTCGCCGCCGAAGCACGGCAACAACTGAGCCCGCTGAAGAAAAAGCACCGGGAGCTGGAGACCCAGCTGGATAAGCTGCAGACGCAACTCAGTGTGCTCGAAACCCAGTTGGCGGAACCAGAGCTGTATGAGGTTTCGCAGAAAGCCAAGCTGACTCAACTGCTGGCCGAGCAAACCAGCGCCAAGCAGAAGCTGGCGCAGGTGGAGGAGGATTGGCTGCTGCTGGGTGAGGAGATTGAGGCGCTGGAAAAGGATTTGCTGGCAGAGTGATTTGCTTTAACTCCTCCCCCTGCCAAGGGGGAGGAACTTGAATTCAGCTAAAACTCAGCTGATACCCCTGCTTCGATAGATACCCCGCCTCTTCCTCCAGATCCGCCAGGGTCAGCGGATTCTGCTCCAGCCAACCCGCCTCAAAGCTGAGCTGAATTTTCCGCTTCGACACGTTAATGCGGAAATTCGGTACCTCACTACCACGGCTGTGCTGCAACAAGACGCCGAGACGCAGCAGGATACAGAGGTATTTGAGAGGTTCCGCCTCTTCGATGGAATACTCGGAGAAAATCAGGTCGGAAAACTTGCGGCGGTGCCCCCGCACCAAGACTGCCAGGGCCTGTTGTGACTGGCGGGTAAAGCCGGCCAGGTCGGAATAGCGGATGAGATAAGCGCCGTGCTTGTGAAACTGGGCGTGGGAAATGGCCAGCCCTACTTCATGCAGACGGCTGGCCCAGCGGAGCAAGTCCTCGTGGTAGGTTGCGCGCAGGTCCCAGTCCCGGGCGACCTGCTGCAGCGCATGTAAGGCAGTGGCCTCCACGGCTGCGGCATGGGCCTGATCAACATAGTAACGCTCGGCCATGGCGCTGATGGTGCGTTCGCGCACGTCCTCATGCTGAATCCGCCCGACCATGTCGTAGAGCAGGCCTTCGCGCAGGGCGCCGTCGCTGAAACTCACCTTTTCGATGCGCAGGACATCGAACGCGGCTATCAGGATCGCCAGCCCCGGCGGAAAAATACTCGCCCGGTCCTTCCGCACGCCCAGTTTATCCAGCTCGTCGACCGCGCCCAGCTCCAGCACCCGGCGCTTCACCTCGAGTAACGCGGCGCGCGTGATGCCTTCGTTGCTCAAGGCGTTGTTATAGATCACCTGCTCGATGGCCTTGATGGTGCCAGACGAGCCGACGCAGCTGTTCCAGCCAAGCTTGAGGAAGTTTCGCTGAATCACCTGCAGCTCCAGCGACGCCTGGGTAATGGCCCGATCGAACTGCTGCTTGGTCACCACCGGCTCAGAGAAAAAGCGGTCGCGGAAAGAGACGCAGCCCATGTGCAGGCTTTCCAGCGCCTGGGTTTCGAAGCGCTCGCCGATGATGAACTCAGTACTGCCGCCACCAATGTCGATCACCAGGCGCCGGCCAAGATCATCGGCCAGGGTGTGGGAAACACCGAGATAAATGAGGCGCGCTTCCTCGCGACCGCTGATCACCTCAATGGGGTAGCCCACCACGGCTTCGGCCCGGCGGATAAACTCGCGGGCGTTGCGAGCCATGCGCAGGGCATTGGTGCCCACGATCTGCACGGCGTTCTGGGGCATGCCGCGAATTCGCTGCGCAAAGCGCTGCAGGCATTCGAGGCCGCGTTGCTGGGCCTCTTCATTCAGGTAATTGAGATGATCGACGCCGGCGGCGAGCTGAACTTTCTCGCCCAGCTTCTCGACCGGGCGGATTTCCCCCTGATCCACGCGCGCAATCACAATATGAAAGCTGTTGGATCCGAGATCGATGGCCGCAAGAACTTCGTG
>CAYXVO010000309.1:0-213 GCA_964467875.1 uncultured Pseudomonadales bacterium
CCGAGAGCGATCCGGCCATCGGTGCCGCCCGTGACAAGCAGGCCGCCGACGAATTGATGGTGGTGGATTGCCTGTTGCCGCCGCAGGTGCGCCAGCTAGGCCGCCAGGCCAGCTTCCTGAGCCCCCGTCGCCCGATCAAGACCACTGCCTCCGATTGTGCCATTCGCGGTGGCGAGTACACCGCGTTTGATCGCGCCGATTACGCCACCGCTC
>CAYXVO010000309.1:223-4095 GCA_964467875.1 uncultured Pseudomonadales bacterium
GAAGGCGACCCCGAAGCCCAGACCTATGTGGGCGAGATCTACGAAAAAGGTTTGGGTCTCAAGCCCGATTTCGAAGCGGCGGTGATGTGGTATCGCAAGGCCGCCGATGCCGGCTTCACTCGTGCCCAGATCAACCTTGGCAACCTTTACGAAAAGGGCCTCGGCGTTGCGCGGAACTCCGTTGAAGCCCTCAACTGGTATCGCCGCGCCTCGGGGCTCACCAGCGATCATCTCCAGTACACCTCCAGCATTACCGCAACGGCCGAGTTGCAGGCCCAGGTGGCCACGCTCAGCGGCGAAGTGGAACAGCTGCAACAAGACAAGGCATCGGCGGAGCAAGCGCAGCAACAAGCAGAGCAAGCGCGCCTGAAGGCCGAAGCCGAGGCCGCCAAGGCACGAGACCAGGCCAAGCAGGTGGCGCAGGCGCCCGTGCAGCCTAAATCTCCGACGGCCACACCCGCGACGCCCCGGTCCGCGACGGCCAAGACCGCGGCTGACCAACCCAGCATCGACATCATCGATCCGCCCATTACCCTGACCCGTACCGGCCCGACGGTATTGTTGCGCAATGCGGAGAAGGAGCGGGAGGTTATTGGTAAGGTCAGTGCCCGCAACGGTCTGGAATCGTTCTACGTGAACGACGTACCGGTCGAAGTGGATGAGTTCAACCTGTTCTGGGTCAATCTGCCGGTGACCGGCCAGCGTACCCCGGTGGAACTGAAGGCCGTGGACAAGGTCAGCCAGGAGCTGATCTTTCGCTTCAATTTTTATGTGGAAGACACTCTGCAACCCGCGCAGGATCTGCATTTTGCCGCCAGCGGCGGCTACGCCAGGCTGAAAGACGAGATCGGCCTGGGCACCTACTATGCACTGGTCATCGGCAACCAGGACTACCAGTACTACGCCAAGCTGGAGACGCCGCAGAACGACGCCCGTCAGGTGGCCGAGGTGCTGAGCCAGCGTTATGGCTTCAACACCCGCCTGCTGTTGAACGCCAGCCGCTATGAAATGCTGTCGGCGATCAACGAGCTGCGCAATACCCTGAAGGAAAACGATAACCTGCTGATCTACTACGCCGGCCACGGTGAACTGGATGAGGCCAACGACCGCGGCTATTGGCTGCCCGTCGATGCCGAGCCCGATAACCAGTCCAACTGGATTTCCAACACGGCCATCTCCGATCAGCTCAACACCATGAAGGCGCGTCACATCATGGTGGTCGCGGATTCCTGCTATGCCGGAACCCTGTCGACCGCGTCGGTGCCACGTCAGTCGACGATGATGAGTAACGCCGACCGTACCGAATGGCTCAAGGTGATGATGGATGTGCGGGCACGCACCGTGCTGACCTCCGGTGGTACCAAGCCGGTATTGGATGCCGGCGCCAATGGCCATTCCGTATTCGCGGGCGCGTTGCTGGGTGCACTGCGCGGCAATGACCAGTTGCTCGATGGCAATGCCCTGTACATCTCGGTGCTGAGCGAAGTGCGCAAGCGTTCACGAGAGATGAATTACGAACAGGTGCCGGATTACGGTGCCGTAAAATATGCCGGGCATGAGGCGGGAGAATTCTTCCTGCTGCCGGCGGAAGGCTGATTAAGACCGGTACAGGAAACTAGGTAACAACATGTCCCACGACGCCACCGTCATTCGACCCGGTCCTGCCGGCCATCGCCGTTTCGGCAAGTACGATATCGTCAGCGTGTTGGGCGAGGGCGGCATGGGCGTGGTCTACAAGGGCCGCGACCCGGACCTGCAGCGCCATGTGGCGATCAAGATGATCCACAAGGATCTGCTGCAGGGCGAAATGGGCGTGGAGTTGCGGGCGCGCTTTCGCAACGAGATGCTGGCCACCAGCAAACTGGCGCACCCCAACATCGTAACCCTGTTCGATGCTGGCGAAATCGATGGCGAACCTTACTTCGTCATGGAATTCGTGGAAGGCCGGTTACTGGCGGACTATTTCAAGGAAGGCATCCGCTTTCCCCTGCAGCAAGCCATCAAGATCATCACGCAGGTGCTGACCGGTCTGGCCTACACCCATAAATTGGGTGTCGTGCACCGGGACCTCAAGCCCGCCAACATCTTCATCACCGATAATGACAACATCAAGATTGCCGATTTCGGTATCGCCAAGCTGGACTCTTCGGAGCTGACCCGGGTTGGTGCCGTGCTCGGTTCGCCGCGTTACATGTCGCCGGAACAGTGCGTTGGCGAGGCGGTGGATCAGCGCTCCGATCTGTTTTCGGCAGGCTTGCTGTTCTACGAGTTGCTCACGGGCGAACATTGCTTCCATGCCAATGCCTCCCACACGGTGATCCATAAGATTATCAACGCCAAGCCAGAGTTGCCCTCGGCGTTGAACCCGACGCTCCCAAGGGCGATGGACAAGGTGATCGAACGTGCCCTGGCGAAAAAGCCGCAGGAACGCTTCGCCTCGGCCGAGGAATTCATCCAGGCCATACGAGAGGCCGAGCTGGAGCTTACGGGTGGTAGCAAGTCCGGGTCCGGTGCCCGCTGGGTGCCCTGGGCAGCCGGCGCCGGTGTCCTGGCTGCGGCGGGGCTGGCGGTAGTTTTGTTGCTGCCTGGAAAAGAGGTTCCGGTTTCCCCGCCAGCGAAGGCCCTCCCTGAAGCACGCAGCCAGGATGCCGGTACGCGGCCTGCGGGGGAGACGCCGGTGACACGGATCGAGTCCATCAGCGCGGAAAAGGGCGAGAAGATCGAGCGCCTGCTCAAGGTTGCCAATGTCCATGCCAAGGTGGGACGGCTGATCGCGCCGTCTGGCGGCAATGCCTACGATGCGTATCAGATTGTGCTCTCGATCGATCCAGCCAACGAGACGGCCAAACAAGGCATCGTTGATGTGCGCGAGCGCCTGTTGGCATTAAGCAGCGAACAGCTGGCAGCAGGCGATGCGCAGGCTGCATTGGCCTCGGTGGATGCCGGGCTGAGCCTGTTTCCGGATGAACCAAACCTGATAAAACTGCGGCAACGGATCGCAGGAGCTCAATAAGCGCGACCGGCTGGCGAGTGTCAGGCCAGATCGCGGATGTAAGGCTCACCGTATTAGAACAATAAACATCGCGGGATTGGCCGGAGTTGCCAGCCCAAGTGAACAACTCATCCGCCAGAACGAATGGATCCGTGGCGGGCGAGGACTGAGTTGAGTGCCAGTATGTCCGAGACCTATCAGGTCGTCGTCGTGGGTGCGGGGCCGGCCGGATTGAGTGCCGCCGCGCGTGCCGCCAAGCGTGGTTTGAAATACGTCTTGCTGGAGGCAACGCCCGCCATTGCCAAGACTATTCAGGATTATCAGGTCGGTAAGCATGTCATGGCAGAGCCTGGCGTGTTGCCGTTGCGGTCCGAGTTGCGATTCGATGTGGGCACCCGCGAACAGGTGCTCGGCACCTGGGAGAGTGGTGCGCGGGAGTTAAACGTCAACCTCCGCTTTAACGCCGAAGTGCAGTCAATCCGCGGTCAGAAAGGCGATTTCCAGGTCAAGCTCAGCAATGGCGAGAGCCTGAGCGCCGAACATGTGGTGCTGGCCATCGGCGTGCAGGGCAATCCCCGCAAGCTGGGCGTGGCGGGCGAAGAGTTGCCTTGCGTGCAGTACACCTTGCCGGACCCGGCCGCCCATCGTGGCGAAACGGTCGTGGTGGTGGGCGCCGGTGATGCCGCCATTGAAAACGCCGTGGCGCTGGCGGATCGCAACCAGGTGTACATCATCAACCGGCGCGATGAATTTGCCCGGGCCAAGGAAGGCAACCTGGCGCTGATCCTCGATGCCATCGACAGCGGCAAGCTGCACTGTCGCTACAGCAGTGCTCCGGCCCGGATAGACGCCACTCCCGACGCGGCCAAACCCTATCTGT
>CAYXVO010000310.1:0-4093 GCA_964467875.1 uncultured Pseudomonadales bacterium
CGAACTGGGCGGCGGCTCGATCCGTATCCATCGCAAGGACATGCAGCAAGCGGTATTCCGGGTACTGGGCATTCAGGAAGAAGAGCAGCAGGAGAAGTTCGGCTTCCTGCTGGATGCACTGAAGTACGGCGCGCCGCCCCACGGTGGTCTGGCCTTCGGCCTGGATCGTCTGGTCATGTTGATGACGGGCGCCAGCTCGATCCGGGAAGTGATTGCCTTCCCGAAAACCCAGAGTGCGGCCTGCGTGATGACCCATGCGCCCAGCGATGTTGATCCCAAGCAGCTGCGCGACCTCCATATTCGCGTACGCAAGCCCGGCGCCGAGTCCTGACTCGGCCTTGGTCCTGACAGCCCGATCCAGGTCGGGCAAGGTAGGATGATTCAAGCGGTTAACAACGAAATTGAGTAGCAAGGAAAATTGAAGGTGACCTATGGCTGGGCACAGTAAATGGGCCAACATTAAACATCGTAAGTCCGCGCAGGATGCCAGGCGTGGCAAGATCTTTACCAAGCTGATTCGTGAACTGACCGTGGCGGCGCGTAACGGCGGCGGCGTTCCTGCTGATAACCCGCGGCTGCGGGCGATCATGGATAAGGCGCTGTCGGCCAACATGCCGCGCGACACCATCGACCGGGCCATTGCCCGCGGTGTGGGCGACGATGACAACGACAATGTTGAAGAGCTGACCTATGAAGGGTACGGGCTCAGTGGCGTCGCGGTATTGATCGAAGCCATGACGGACAACCGCAACCGCACCGCCAGCGATGTGCGCCATGCCTTTACCAAGACCGGCGGCAACCTGGGAACGGACGGCTCCGTGGCTTATTTGTTCAATAAGCTTGGACGTATTTCCTTCGCGCCAGGGGCCGACGAAGACCGGATCCTGGAAATCGGCCTGGAAGCTGGAGCGGAGGATGTGGTCACCAACGACGATGATTCCATCGATGTGTTCACGACGCCCGTGGCGTTCGGCGCGGTCAAGGATGCCCTGGATGCGGCGGGTCTGCTGGCCGAAAATGCTGAAGTCGCCATGATTCCGGCGACCTACAGCACCATTGAAGACATTGACGTGGCGCAGAAAGTCATCAAGCTGATCGACATGCTGGAAGACCTGGACGATGTGCAGAACGTCTATACCAACGCGGATTTCTCCGCCGAGGTCATGGATCAGCTAAACGCCTGATGGACTCGACGACTGACTGAGCTCGACGGCTGACAGAGCGCTATGACTGATATAGTCCTACGTCTGACGCGATGTCATTTTGAAATGCCATTTCTGAAATAGTGCTCGTGTCTGAAACAGTGTTTCTGTCAGAAGCCATGTCCTAAACAGGACGCCAGAACTTCGCGCACCAGTGCGCAGTTCTGGCAATCTCGCCTTTGCTGCTCTATCCTGATCAGGACTGTTTAAAACCACAGTGGTTCTGGCGACGTTTCAAGACGCTTTGCCAGCGCATGCTGTCCACGCAGTAATCGTCCAATCCATGATAGCGAACCAATTCATGAGAACGGCCCAATCCGTGACCGGTTATTCATGACGATCATTCTTGGCATCGACCCGGGTTCCCGGGTGACCGGCTTTGGCTTGATCCAGGTTGTCGGTAACCAATCCTCTTACCTTGCCAGTGGCTGCATCCGTCTTGGTGAGCAAGCCCTGCCGCAGCGTTTGGGCCGAATCTATCAATCCCTGACCGAGATCATCGACCGCTATCACCCGGAGCAGGCTGCCATCGAGCAGGTCTTCATGGCCAAGAATGCCGATTCGGCGTTGAAGTTGGGACAGGCCAGGGGCGTTGCCATTCTGGCGGCGGTGGAGCGGGGATTGCCGGTCTCGGAGTATGCCGCCCGTAGCGTCAAGCAGGCGGTGGTTGGGCGGGGCGATGCGGATAAGTCGCAGGTGCAGCATATGGTGATGAACCTGCTGAACCTCACGGCTAAGCCTCAGGCCGACGCCGCGGATGCGCTGGCTATTGCCCTGTGCCATGCCCATACGTCACAAAGCTTGGTCCAGGTGGCGGGTGCCCGAGGCAGTCGCCGTGGTCGCTGGCGATAAAAATTCGGAACTCAGGGTAGTGGATATCACTGGAGAGAAAGCAGAATGATCGGACGTATTCAGGGCGTATTGCTCGAAGTGGATCCACCGCATGTCCTGGTTGATGTGCAGGGCGTGGGGTATGAGGTCGAGCTGCCGACCTCGGCCCTTTATAATCTGCCACCCAAGGGGGAGCGGGTCGTCCTTCATACCCATTATGTGGTGCGCGAGGACGCGCACCTGCTGTATGGCTTTCTGGCGCGACGCGACCGTGAGCTGTTCCGGCTGCTGATTCGCGTGAACAGCGTGGGACCCAAATTGGCACTGACGATTCTGTCTGGGTTTGAGCCGAAGGCATTCGTCCATGTGGTTGAGGATAACAATATTTCAGCCCTGACCAAGCTGCCGGGAGTCGGCCGTAAAACCGCCGAGCGTTTGTTGGTGGAGATGCGCGACCGTCTCAAGGACTGGTACGCGGAAGTCGGAACCGATGTCAGTTTGAGCCGGCTTGAAGGTGCCGTCACTGGCGCAGGGCGTGACCTGGACGAAGCGCAGGCGGCTCTGGTCGCGCTGGGATACAAACCAGCCGAGGCGGCACGGGCGGTTACGGCGGTTGCCAAGGAGGGCATGGCCACCGAAGCCATCATCCGCGAGGCCCTGCGTGGAATGGCAAAAAATTGACACTCGGACTAAGATGCAGAAGTTTTAGACTGCCTGCCCGACTCAAAATGTGATGTTTGTTTCATCCTTGAATTCGGCCTCGAACCGGGGTTGTCGTCTTGGAGCTATAACGCCGCCGCAGAGACAAGTCCGCCGCAGAGACAAGTCCACCGCAGAGACAAGTCCACCGCAGAGACAACAGTCCGCCGTAGAGACGAAAGTCCACAGAGAACGCGATGATTGAAGAAGACCGTTTGTTATCGCCGGAACCCGGTGCCGCCGAAGAGTTTCAGGATCGCGCGATCCGCCCCCGAAAACTGGATGAGTACGTGGGGCAGCCGGCGGTGCGCGAACAAATGGGGATCTTTATCGATGCCGCCCGTTTTCGGCAGGAGCCGCTGGATCATACCCTGATCTTCGGGCCACCGGGGCTGGGTAAGACCACGCTGGCGCACATCATTGCCAACGAAATGGGCGTGGCCATCAAGTCCACCTCCGGGCCGATCTTGGAACGGGCCGGAGATCTGGCCGCGCTGCTGACGAATCTGAATGCCGGAGATGTGCTGTTTATCGACGAGATTCACCGTCTCAGTCCGGCGGTGGAAGAAGTCCTTTATCCGGCCATGGAAGACTATCAGCTCGATATCATGATCGGCGAAGGTCCCGCTGCACGGTCGATCAAGCTGGACCTGCCGCCCTTTACCTTGGTGGGGGCGACGACTCGGGCCGGACTTTTGACCTCGCCGCTGCGGGATCGCTTTGGTATCGTCCAGCGGCTTGAGTTTTACAATATCAAGGATCTGACCGACATCGTGAACCGTTCCGCGCAGATGCTGAAGATTCCGGCCGAGCCCGGGGGCGCGACGGAGATTGCCCGTCGTGCGCGAGGCACACCGCGGATTGCCAACCGTCTGCTGCGCCGGGTGCGGGATTTTGCCGAGGTGCGCGGCAACGGTGTCATCACCGAGGATACGGCCGACAAGGCCTTGTCCATGCTCAATGTCGACGCCAAGGGATTCGATCACATGGACCGCCGCTTACTGCTGGCCATCATCGAGAAGTTCCAGGGCGGGCCGGTGGGCGTGGATAGCCTGGCGGCTGCCATCAGTGAGGAGCGGGGCACCATTGAGGATGTGCTGGAGCCTTATCTGATCCAGCAGGGCTATATCTTGCGCACGCCGCGCGGCCGGATGGTGACGGCGCATGCTTACCTGCATTTCGGTTTATCCCAACCTACCGGCAATTGACCAACCTGACAGGGACTGACAACATGAGCAACCATGTGGCCGCGGAAGGCCGTGCATCTGCGTTCAGTATCCCGATTCGCGTCTACATCGAGGATACGGACGCGGGTGGTGTCGTGTTCTACGCCAACTATCTTCGATTTTGCGAACGCGCCC
>CAYXVO010000311.1:0-2399 GCA_964467875.1 uncultured Pseudomonadales bacterium
CCCCGGGGGGGTGAGGGCTCGGGCGCGGGGGTAGCGGCGGCGCCGCTTAAAACACGGAGTCTGCATGCTGTCACCCTCTCCCCCACCCTCTCCCGTCAAGGGAGAGGGAGTAAAAACAGCAGCTTGGAAGTTAAGTGCATGGATTAGCCTCAAGGAGAGGGCAAGGAGAGCATCAAGCCGCACCCGAAAGCTTCAGCCCCAGCTGCTCCCTGCACAGTGTGCGAGTCGCATCCGCCAGAACGTCCTCCACCGCAATGGCATTGCTCGCGTGAGGAATGCTGTTGGTGGTAACCACCCGTGCCACCGGCCCGTCCAGCATCTCCCGATATGCTGCATCCGCAAACACCCCGTGAATACCGACGCAGCAGGCGGGGGAAAGGCCTGCCTCCACCAAATGGCGTGCGGCCTCCAGCATGGTGCGTCCGGTCGAGATGATGTCGTCCATTAGCACTGGTGTGGCGCCCTGGTAGTGGGCGAGTTCGGGTACATCGATCCGCACGTCCCGATCACCGTGGCGCGTCTTGCGCAGCACCAGCACGGGGCAGCCGATCAGCTGTGCGGTTTCCGTGACCCATTGCGCGCTTTCTTCATCCGGCCCCACGATGACCGGCTTCTCGATGTGCGTCGCAATCCAGCGGGCGATCTGATCATGGGAACGAGCCACGAGACTGGGAATCCGATAGATCTCATCCAGGCTATGGTAGCGATGCAGATGGGGATCGATGGTCACCAGCCCGTCGAATACCTCCGACACCAGGCGGGCGAAGTAGCGGGAGGTAATGCCTTCGCCGGGATGGAAGCGGATATCCTGGCGCATGTAGGGCAAATAGGGCAGTGCCAGCACCACGCGGACGGCGCCCAGATCTTTTAGAGTTTCTCCCAGCAGTGCGAGTTGCAGGAAGTGGCTGTCTGGGTGGTGCAGGTTTGCCAGCACCACCACCGAGCGCCCGGCACAGTGGTCCAATACACGGATGTAGCTTTCGCCATCGGGAAAGCTGCGCATCTCAACGCGCCCGGGGCGGGCTTGCAGGGTTCGGCACAGGGCCTGCTCGAATTCTGGCAACGCGTTGTAGTTGAACACCATCATGCTCATCACCTCTCCTTGTTCTTGGTTCATACGTCCATTTATGGCGCGAGACTGAATCATCATTCTAAAGATGAGTCATAGATCTCGCGTAGGGGTGGGTGGATAGCGACAACTTATTAAAAAGGAGACATTGGTAAAAGGGAGACGGGGCTTTAGCCCTCTCCCGCAAGGCTAATCTATGCACATATCTTTCAATCTACGCAAAAGGTAATTCCCTCTCCCCTCGCGGGAGAGGGCTAGGGAGAGGGGGAAGCGGCGCAGCCGCTTGAACCACGGAGTATGCGTGCCTGCACCCTCTCCCCAACCCTCTCCCGTCAAGGGAGAGGGAGTAAAAACAGCAGCTTGCGAGTTGTGTGCACAGATTAGACCGCAAGGGGAGAGGGAATTGCTTTATTCAACCACAATCAACGCCGCATTCTTCTCCAGCGTAGCGGCACCGATACCCTTGACGTTCGCCAGATCTTCGACTGAAGCAAAGGGGCCATTAGCCTCGCGGTAAGCAACAATCGCCTGCGCCTTGGCCGCGCCAATGCCATTCAGTTGCTCGGCGATTGCCTCGACGCTGGCCGTGTTGATGTTCAGTGTCGCCGCGCCGGTGCCCGCAGTGCTCATGGTACTTGCCGTAGAAACGTGGGCGGCATGGGCCGCGTGATCCGTGCCAGCCGCTGGCGTCACATGGACTGCGGGGGCGCCGGATGCTTGTGCAGCCTTGACGGTCACCGCCGGCTGGGCGAAGGAGAGTGGGGCAAGCAGCGCCATCAGAATGACAGTGAATGCGATGGACAGCCGTTGGCCGAAATGAATCATGGGATGCTCCTAGCTTTTTAAGTAAAAGATACGCATTGAATTGCATGAATGAGATCATGAATGAGATTGTGTAACAGCCAGAAGGCGGCAACACAGCCTGGCGCGAAAGCGAGCAGAGGATACAACGTGCGAAGGCGTGCAATGGTCGGCGGAAGACCCACCGCCAAAAGCAGAATAGGAGATGGCAAAATCGGCTGAAAACCGCGAGAAGGCGGAAACGGGCGCATCATCCTGACGCGCCATCCCGTGCGCTAGGCCGCATCCTTCGGCCCATTCATCCCTGATCCCAATCCTTTGGGTGCAAACGTCCTGTATGCTTCCTTGGTTCCTTTTGCGTCCGAGCAAGACCTATTCTACGCAGGCACTTTGTCGGCTACAGTCGACATTCCCGCTCTTCAATGTGGGAAATTGCGTACAGAGGCGTGCGTGTTAACGGCGCACCCAAGGCGGAAGCCCCATGACTTCGGCTATAATCCCGCGCCAGACGAGGCGGCCGGAGATCAGT
>CAYXVO010000311.1:2499-4076 GCA_964467875.1 uncultured Pseudomonadales bacterium
AAGACGGACACAAGCCGCAAGACGGACACAAGTTGGAAAACGCACACAGGGAAGACCATGCCTTATCCAGAGATTCATCACCACGGCGCCGTCAATGGCGTCACCGGCTCCTGCCATCAGCTGCAAATCAGCCCCAGCCAAGGCCTGCTGATTGATTGTGGCCTGTTTCAAGGCGCCGACCTGTCGCGCAAAGGCGCGTCTACCCAGGACCTGCAAATCGAGTTCTCGCTGGAGCCGATCAAGGCATTGGTGATCACCCATGTCCACATGGATCATGTTGGGCGCCTGCCGTACCTGATCGCCGCCGGTTTCCAGGGCCCCATTTATTGCTCCGAACCCTCCGCCCGGCTGTTGCCGGAAGTCCTGCAGGACGCGGTGCGCATCGGCTTCACCCGTGATGGTGATTTGGTGGAAAAGTTCGTTGGCCTCATTCGCCAGCTGACCCGGCCCATACCCTATGGTGAATGGCACAACCTCGACGCAGACGGCCTGCCGGGCACCCGTCTGCGCTTCAACCGCGCCGGCCATATCCTCGGCTCTGCCTATGTGGAGTTCGATGTGCCGGTCGATGGCGGCGTTAATAGTCAGGTAAGAAGCAAGAGCGGCACGCGGGAACGCATCATCTTCAGTGGCGATCTGGGCGCGCCCCATTCGCCATTGCTGCCATCGCCCAAGTCTCCCTATGGCTGCGACCGGCTGGTGATCGAAAGCACCTACGGCGACAAGCTGCACGACGATCGCCGTCAACGCCGTAAAAGACTGCAGGACGTACTCGAACATGCCCTGGCGGACAACGGCACTGTCCTGATTCCAGCGTTCAGCATTGGGCGCACTCAAGAGCTCCTATATGAGCTGGAAGACATCATCCATAGCAACCTGAATGAAAAGGCCGCGCCCAATCTGGCGTGGAAGGATCTGCACATTGTGGTCGACTCGCCCCTGGCGGCCCGCTTCACCGAGCTCTATCGCGAGCTCAAACCCTTCTGGGACAACGAAGCCCGTCAACGTCTGCGGGAAGGGCGCCATCCGCTGTCGTTCGAACAATTGCTGACTGTGGACAACCACGCCGATCACATTGCTCTGGTCAATCACCTGACCCAAAGCCAGCGTCCCGCCGTGGTACTGGCGGCCAGCGGCATGTGCGCGGGTGGGCGCGTGGTGAATTACCTCAAGGCCATGCTGGGCGATCCGCGCCATGACGTGCTGTTTGTCGGCTATCAGGCTGCCGGCACGCCCGGGCGGGACATTCTGACCTATGGGCCGAAGCAGGGCTATGTGATGCTCGACAACGAGCGTTATGACATTAAGGCCCAGATCCATCAAATCAGTGGCTATTCCGCCCATGCTGACCAGAAGGATCTGCTCAACTTCGTCAAACGCATGCGCAAGAAGCCGAAAGAAATCCGCGTGGTGCATGGCGAAGAGCATGCCAAGCGAACGCTGCAGGGAGAGCTGCGGAAACTGGTGCCGGGGGCGAAGGTGTGGATTCCTGGTGATCAGGAGTAGTGCTTGGCGCCCAAAGTTCCCTCTCCTGGCAAGGCTAATCTATGCACATATCTCGCAGATTATGTAACAAG
>CAYXVO010000312.1:0-4070 GCA_964467875.1 uncultured Pseudomonadales bacterium
GTGATTCCTGCCAAGACTCCGCAGGCTGTCCAGGGCTGTCGTCTAGAGCCTAGGACTGGCGCAGGGACTTCAAGGCGCCGCCCCAGGCAACGAGCTGATTGAGCATGCCGTTGAGTGACTTCGCGTGATAATCCGCAGGCTTGAAGACGCTCATGTTCTCGAAATCGGTGAAGAGAGACAGCATCACCTGAGACCGCACATCGGCAATTTGCAGTTCAGCCATCACCAGTCGCAGCTGTTCGACGGCACGTGCGCCGCCGGCACTGCCATAGGAGACAAAGCCGGCTGCCTTGTTGTTCCATTCTACATAGAGGTAGTCGAGGGCATTTTTCAGGGCGCCAGAGGGACCATGGTTGTATTCGGGGGTGACGAAGACAAAGGCATCAAAGGGCGCGATTTTGGCCGCCCAGGCTTTGGTGTGAGGTTTGCTGTATTGTCCCATGGATGGCGGTACCGGCTCGTCTAACAGTGGCAGGTTGAAATCCTGAAGATCGACGAGTTCAAACTCTGCATCGGTACGCTTCTGCGCAAGCTGATGCACCCAGCGCGCAACCGCTTCTCCATTGCGTCCGGGGCGCGTGCTTCCAAGAATAATGGCAACCTTCAACATGGCTCTGTCTCCCTCTAGCCGTGACCCGCCCTTCGTGGGCGTTCATCTAGGATAGGGCTGCCGGTAAAGTTTCAACAGCCCAAGAACGGAGCTGGATATCCGTTGGCTGGAGAGGGCGGAAGGTCGGTCCCACCTTAGAATTGAACCAGGCCTTGCTTTAGCTCAAGGGAGACCGTTACCGAATAGGCTATTAAGTAGTAGTATCCTGGGTTCAGTGGTCGTGTCCTGAGTTAACATTTTCACGTAGGAAACATTTATGAAATTGCTCATGGCTTCAGATCTGTCAGAGCGGTCGCACGTCGCTCTTCGGCGTGCTCTCTCTCTTGCAGAACAACTCAATGCCGAGCTCTCGGTTCTTTACGTCATCGACAAAGACTTGCCGCGCGCTTTTCAAGGCCTGCTTAAGGATAATGCCCGCAGTGTTCTGGATGAGGCCGTCAAAACATCGGGCGTGCAAGGTCCGGTCAAGGTGTTGGTGAGAACGGGGGATTCTTTCCAGACGATCTGCGAGACGGCGAGTGAGATTGATGCGGATCTGATCGTTATCGGCGCCTACCGCAAGGAGTTTCTGAAAGATGCGTTTATCGGAACCACGGCCGAGCGCGTGATGCGGATCAGTCGCCGGCCGGTGCTGATGGTCAATCAGGCGTTGACCCAACCCTATGCCAAACCCATGGTTGCGGTGGATTTTTCAGACATGACCTCGGTGGTGCTGCAAACCGCGAAGAAGCTGGGCCTGACGACGGCGGCGGAATTTAGAGTCGTTAATGCCTTCCTGCCCTTTCCGTCCGACCGGTTGACGATTATCGCGCCTGGGG
Source organism: uncultured Pseudomonadales bacterium (assembly GCA_964467875.1). GTDB lineage: Bacteria > Pseudomonadota > Gammaproteobacteria > Pseudomonadales > Oleiphilaceae > JAEZAA01. The sequence goes on from CAYXVO010000312.1 coordinate 1,429, forward strand.
AAACGGTCAGCGCCGAGCAGGTTGCCCAGTGCCAACAGGACGCGCTTCAAAACCTGAAGACTGCGGTCACGAGCGAAGGGATTTCCGTGGAACCGCAGCAGTTGATCGCGGAAAACGGTGACGCATCCGCCGTCATTCAGGAGGCCGTTCGGAGCCGACAGGCGGATATATTGGTAATGGGCACCTCGGGGCAGGGCGGCATTAAGCGTATGCTGATCGGCAGCGTCGCGGGGCGCCTGCTGCGGGAGGTTGAGAGCGACATGCTTGCCATTCCGGCGCCAGACTGAGCGGTTCGCGGGCTGGCGCTTGTGCCACAAGGTGCCACCTACCGTGGTGCCTTTATCCGGCGGGTTTGGCGCATGCCTGGCACAAGCAATTCAGCTCCAACTGGGTGCTGTTCAAGAAATAGCCCGCCTGCTCCACGCTGGCCATCAGGGTGTCGATCAGGGATTTCTTAATGCCGATTTCCTTCACCTTGCCGCATTGATTGCAAATCAGAAATTGCGGCACTTCATGCGCGTGATCACAGGCGATATGGGAGCAGGCAATGTATTTGTTGGTCAGATTCAGCCGGTGAACCAGGTTCTCAACCTGGAGAAACTCCAGGATCCGATAGACCGACATGACCGGAATGCTTTGGCCGAGTTGGGTCTTGCAGACATCGACCAGCTCATAGGCCGACAAGGCCTTTTCGGAGCCGATCAGACCGGTCAGAACCTGCTTGCGCTTTTCCGTAAGCCGAGTGCCGTTGGACCGGCAGAGTCGCTCGGCGTGTTCAATGACCAATTGGGTGTTGCTCATGGCGGCTCCCTACACATCATGCGCTGTGCGCTTGGCGACGGAAAAATTGGGCTTAACGCAATGCCCTGGCGTGGGCCAGCGCGTAGCGCAGGACAAAATAGACCAGCCCGACCAGGATGTCCTTCAGGTGCTCCCATGGGGATCGGTTACCCGGACGGGGCTTTATTCACTGGCCACAATTACTCCGCGCCTGCGCGCCGCAGCCCCACGGTGGTGATCCGGCTTCGTAGCAGCTCTCTTGCCGCTAGCACGACATTGCCCTTGGTCAACTCCGCACCTTCAGCCAATTCCTCGCCCAACGCCTGTTTCAGGAACTGATCCAGAGTCAGTTGCATGTCCGCGTCCAGCTCAATTCCGTAGGAATCCCGCACATCTTCGATGCGGGTGCCACCCTTCAGGCGGAGCTCCTGATGCGGCAGCTCCGTTTCCGCCGTGTCCAGGGCCTGGGAGAAGACGCAATCCACAAAGGCGCGGGTTTCCGGCTTGAGGACGACAAACAGGTGATCACCGGCGTAGAGCCGGGTCGAGCCTCGGGGCGGGATGACGGTGGAGCCCCGGGTGATCATAGCCACCACCGCGCTCTCCGGCAGGGCCATCTGGGACAAGAGCCGGCCTGCGGCTCGCGGATGATTGCCCAGGGTATATTCCACGATCTCCGCGTCCACATTGCCCAGTGCCGTGATTTCCAGGGTGGCTGCAGGGCTGGCTGGAGGTTTCTCGGTGAGTCCGAGTCTGCGTGCCATCATGGGCAGGGTAGAGCCCTGCACGCTGGCGGATATCAGCACCACGAAGAACACCACGTTGAAAATCAGCTCGGCACCGGGCAAGCCGTACAGTAACGGGAAAATGGCCAGGATGATGGGAACCGATCCACGCAAGCCAACCCAGGATACCAGGGCAATTTCCCGCTTGTTGTAGCCAAACAGCTTCAGCACGGGCACTACCGCCAGTGGGCGAGCTACCAGCACCAGCACTATCGCAATGAGCAATCCTTCCAGCCACACATCCAGTAGGGACGCCGGTGTCACCAGCAAGCCCAGCACCACGAACATGGTGATTTGGCTGAGCCAGGCCAGCCCGTCGTGGAACAGAAACGTGCTGCGCTGGAACACGAACCGGCTGTTGCCGATCATCACCCCGGCCAGGAAGATGGCCAGAAAGCCGCTACCACCCAGATTGGCGGAGAGCCCGAATGCCAGTAGACCACAGGCGGCGACCAGCACCGGATAGAGGCCGGTGGCGACTAACTGGATGCGGTTGATGACCCGGATGACAGCCCAGCCGACAGAAAGTCCCACCAGGGCGCCGATTCCCATCTGCATCACAAACAGCTGCAACAGGCCCATCCCGAATGGCATGTCATTCACCAGGACTTCCAACAGGCCCACTGTCAGGAAGATCGCCATGGGGTCGTTGGACGCGCTCTCGATTTCCAGTACGGATTTGAGGCGCTTGTTGATGTGGATGCCGGCATTACGGAGTAGCGAGAACACGGCTGCGGCGTCGGTGGAGCCAACGATTGCACCCAGCAGCATCCCTTCGAGCAGTGGCAACTCCAGAATCCAGGCCGCCGCCAGCCCGGTAATCGCCGCCGTGACCAAAACCCCTACCGTGGCGAGTATCGATGCCGGCTTCCACACCATCTTGATGGAGGTGGTCGGCGTTTGCAGGCCACCGTCAAACAGGATCAGGGCAAGTGCCAGGGTACCCAAGGCGTGGGCGCTCACCGGATTATGGAAGACAATGCCACCGATTCCGTTCTCACCCGCCAGCATGCCGGTGAGCAGAAACAGCACCAGAACCGGCAGGCCGAGGCGGGCCGACAGCTTGCTGGAAAGAAT
>CAYXVO010000313.1:0-4047 GCA_964467875.1 uncultured Pseudomonadales bacterium
TGGGGTGAGTTTGCGGGTGGCCTGGCGGTACGTCTGGTAGTCCTCCCGTGACAGGCTGTAGCGCTCCAGCTGATGGGCGACCTCGCGCGCGGCGGCGCTGCCCTGCTCCAGAATATCCAGGGCTAACTCGAAATCAGTGTTGGAATAAACTGCCAGGTCGGGCGTGATGATGACATCTTGCGGACGCAGGCTGGCGATCTGGGCGTCCACGTTGCGCCGGGTCAGGATATTGGTGAGCTGGTCCATGACATCGACTACCGACTCCAACTGCTCATCGTTTCTAAAGGGCGTGCTGATATCGACCGCGATGACCACATCGGCGCCCATTCTCCGAGCAAGCTCAATGGGCAGGTTATTGGCGATACCGCCATCCACCAGCAGCCGCCCATCCAGCTCCAGAGGCTCGAAAACCCCGGGAATGGCCATGCTGGCGTGAATGGATTCGGCCAGGTTGCCTTGGCTTAGAACCACTTCTTCACCGGTGGTAAGGTCCGTGGCCAGGGCGCGGAAGCGAATGGGTAGCTGGTCGAAATCCAGCGCCGGCAGGGCCTGGGTCAGATCGTTGAGGAGCAGGCGCATGCGCTGGCCCTGAACCAGACCGCGAGGCAATTGAAAACGGCCGTTGTTGAAGCCCACGTCAAAGTCGATGAGGTATGAACGCTGGTCTTGCTTGCGGCGAAACGATTGCTCCGCGCGCGGGGTCTGGTCTTCAAAGCCAACCTCGAAGTTGGTCGCCAGCAACACATCCTCAATGTCATGGGCCGAATAGCCCATGGCATAGAGCCCCCCCGCAGCTGCGCCGGCGCTGGTGGCGACAATCAGATCAAGCGGAATGCGCAGTTCTTCCAGAACCTTCAGCACCCCCACATGGGCAATGCCCCGGGCGCCCCCGCCACTCAGGGCAAGGGCAATGACCGGGCGTTTGGAACTGGTCGAGGGGGGCTCCGCGGGTGGCGAAGCGGGCGCGGCAAACGTCACTGCACTCAGGAGGAAGGCGAGCAAGAGCGCGAGCAGGAAGGTTGGCAGTCGTCTCATTCGTCGGGCTGGGGGTCGGACAGGCGGGCACCCGGTGGCGCCAGGCTCATGTGATCCACATCAGGCACGATCGGTGGCGGCAGATCACGTTCCTCGCCGAGTTGGGCGCCGACCGGTGCCATCGACAGATGACTGACATCGGGGGACTGGGCCGGGACGGTCTCGGTGCGGCCGACTGGGCCTGCATCGTTCGGCGCCAGATTCAAATCCGTACCGCTGAGAATGCTATCAACCCGCTTGCCGGCCACCGGCAAGCGACCGGGTAAGGGCGCGCTCGGCCGAGTGTGCGCAGGCGCTGCCGGTGCGGTCGGGCGCTGGGCTGCGGCAGATTCTGTTTGTGAGAGAGCAGCTGTTTGTGACGGCGCAGCAGTCTGTGACGGCGTCGCAGTCTGTGATGGCGCGGCGGTTTGTGGCGATGCTTGCGGTGTGGCCGATGGGGGCGTTTGAGCAGCAGTTGCTTGCATGGGTTCGACCACGCAGACGGCGCCGTTCTTGCGCAACAGGGCCTGATACTTGAGGGCGGTTTCCTGGTCCAGCTGATTGCGGATCACCACGCGCCGGCCCACGAACATGTGGTCAACCTGTTGCGGTGTGGCCTTGAACAGACGGGCGATATTGGCTTTGACATCCGCGACGGAGAAGCCATCCACTAGCTTGCCCAGAAACACCACTTCAAAGAGGGACTCTGACATAATCACCTTCTCCCACACGGGCCGGAGCCACACTTGGCTGGAGATGTTATACCTCCCCGGCGTGCCGGTGCAACTGCAGCGAATGAACGACATCGGCCGTCATCCGGCCCGGGAGAAAGCCCGCTGACGGAATCCCGGAACAGGTGATGGATGAAGGCGCGAACTGTTGAATACAGTATAGCTGCTCCCTCCCGTGGAGCGAAAAGCGCGAAGGACACGAAGGACACGAAGGGCGCGAAGGCACGGAGGGAGTGGCATGACGCTGAAGGACCCAGCTGGAGGAGCTAGTGATGACAATGAGTCAGGCGGAGGTCCAGGGTATCCTGGATCACATGAATCAGGATCACCGGGAGACCCTGCGTCTCTATATCAGTTATTACGGCGGCTTGCAGGATGTCCGCCATGCCGAGCTGCGCGCCATCACCCGCCATGAGATGCGCATACACGCCGAGGGCGACGCCGTCGACTGTGTCATGGCGATTCCCTTGAGCCGTCCGGTGGATACACCGGAGGACGCGCGCACGGTGCTGGTGGACATGGCGCGGGTGGCACGCCAGGGGCTGGCCCAGGAGGCGGCGCCGGATGCGCAGTTTGTGAATGAATGAAAAATAGCGGGGGGCCGGCGCGACAAAACCTTTGATCCCTGTAACACTTAGTGACAGAGCGGAACATTAGTTCCGCTATCCCCGACAAGGATCGGTTTTGGTCACTGGTACAAGGCACGCCGCATGAAAGGCCTGAGCACGTTTGTCGCTTCGCTCCTCGTTTCCGCTCCGCTACTGATCGCCACTCCGGCGCTTGCCGACGAGCTTCAGCACTCCCTCTCGGATCTGTTCCAGGACGCCGGGACGCTGCAATACCTGGGCTTTGAGAGCGTGCAGAATCCCCGCTCCGACCAATACGGCCTACATAAATACATGGTGCTGGATTTTCGTGCCGACACCAGTCTGGGCGAGACCGAGCGCCAGGCCAGCGTGCATCGCATCTGTACCGCGCTGCTGCGCGAGGTGCAACTGGTGCGGAACCTGACCGCGCAAGGCTACGATATGGTTTCCGTGGCGTTTGACCGGCGCGATCAATACGACTGTATCTAGTGCCTATTTCATGCTTATTTCACGACAGGTATGTACGTCGCGCTAAGCATTTACTTCACTACAGATATTTACCCCACGATAAATTCGTATTCGCCACGGCGATCATCGCTAACCCTGCTTTGGCTTCTCACTGGCGTTGGCGTCTGGTGAGTCCAGGGACTGGCGCAACTGCGTCACCAGCTCCGGATACCCCGCCAGGGTTTCCTGAAGCCCGCCCAGGTCGAACTGGCGCACCTGCGTTTCCAGGGTGGCGCCATAGGTCAGGAGCAGCTCCGAGCGCACGCTCGCACCCAGAGTCGCGAGCTTGCCGGCGAACTCATTGATCCGCGCCATATCTCCGCTATCACGCAGATCGCTCCACTCCTGTTGCAGCCGACCATGCAAGGCTTCCAGCGCTTCACGCCAGTCCCGCCCCCGGGTTGGGTCGGCGGCTTTTTTCGCCGGGCGGGATGGCTTGGCGGTTTTGGCCGCAGTTGGCGGCGCCGTGTCCTGGGGCAGGAAGCGGGCCAGGGTGGCGAGCAGTTCCTGGCGGCTGGCGGGTTTGTGCAGATAGGCATCGAAACCGGCACTGCGGACCTTGTCGATTTCATGCATCAAGGTCGAGGCCGTCAGCGCCACCACCGGAATCGAGGCGGTTTGCGCTTGAGCCCGCAGCCGTGCGATTGCGGCAAAGCCATCCATCACCGGCATGCGCAGGTCCATCAGAATCAGGTTCGGTTGGAAGTCGAGCGCCTGCAGTACCGCATCCTGGCCGTTTTCCGCTTCCAGGATCTCAAAGGGGCTGTCGGCAAAATTCTCGCGGATCAGGTCGCGGTTGATGTCGACATCGTCCACCACCAACAGCCGGGCTGGCTTGAAGCGGTAGCGCTCGTCCGCCTCGTCCGCCGTGGCCTGTTCATCGGTCGTTTTGGCCAGCGGCACATCGAATAGGTGGACGTCAAAGCGCGAGCCCTGGTCGGGTTCACTGTACAGGCGGATTTCGCCGTTCATCATTTCCACCAGCTTTTTGCTGATCGCCAGCCCCAGGCCGGTGCCACCATAGACCCGGTTGCTCTGGCCTTCCTGTTGTTCAAAGGCATGGAAAATGCGCGCCTGCTGATCCGGCGGAATACCGATGCCGGTGTCTTCCACGCGCAGTACCAGGTCGACTCGTCCTGGGCCGTTCTGCCGGGGCGGCATGGTGCGGGCACTGAGGGTGATGGAGCCTTCCGGGGTGAACTTGATGG
>CAYXVO010000314.1:0-4046 GCA_964467875.1 uncultured Pseudomonadales bacterium
CCAGACGGGCAATGTTCATAAAGGTGAACATGCAGGCCAGACCTTTGTTCTCCGGCCCGATCAGGAAACCATTGGCCGCGTCGAAGTTCATGACGCAGGTGGAGTTACCGTGAATACCCATCTTGTGCTCGATAGAGCCACAGGTCACGTTGTTGCGCTCGCCAACGCCGCCATTTCCATCGGGCATGAACTTGGGCACGATGAACAGGGAAATACCCTTGGTGCCAGCCGGTGCGTCAGGCAGACGGGCCAGCACGATGTGAACAATGTTGTCCGCCATGTCGTGTTCGCCGGCGGAGATGAAAATCTTGGTACCGGTGATGCTGTAGGAGCCATCCGCGTTCGGCTCGGCCTTGGCACGCAGAATACCCAGGTCGGAACCGCAGTGAGGCTCGGTCAGGCACATGGTGCCGGTCCACTCGCCAGAGATCAGCTTGACCAGGTAATCCTGCTTCTGCTGATCAGTACCGTGGGATTGAATGGTTGCCACCGCGCCATGGCTCAGACCGGGGTACATCTGCCATGCCCAGTTCGCCGTTGCCACCATTTCGCTGATGACCAGGCCCAGGGACTCGGGCAGACCTTGACCGCCCAGTTCGGCGGGTGAACTCAGTGCCGGCCAGCCACTTTCAACGTACTGCTTGTAAGCGTCCTTAAAGCCCGTTGGCGTCTTCACGCCTTCTTCCGACCAGGTACAACCTTCGCGATCACCCACTTGATTCAGTGGTGAAACCACCTGCTCAGCAAACTTGGCACCCTCTCCAATGATGGCTTCCACCATATCCGGAGTGGCCTCTTCGCCTCCTGGCAGCTTGCTGTAGTGCTCTTCCGCATTGAGCAATTCATTCATTACGAAACGAATATCACGTAAGGGAGCTTTATATTCCGGCATAGGATGTTACCTCGAGTCTCTCAGAAGGCGCGCCCGTCAGGCGGCTACTCCGGTCAGTCTGTACGTCAATCAACTGGTTCAGGGTTTGCGGGAATGCGAACGAACGAACCAGGCACCACATCAAACAACTGTTTGAAACATACGTTTGCTTTAGCTTGTTGTCAAGATTTCCGTAGGTGTGCAATAGGTATAAACCTGCAACGTTAGGATCAGGCGCAAGGGATTTTTTGGGCAGCGTGCAAAATAGAGAAGACTTAGGCTTGAGGGAGAATACCGGGCGATTCAGGCGAAATGATTAGGTCAGGCGAACGTGCTCAGATCAAGCAAACATGTTCAGGTCAGGCAAACGTGTCCAGTAAGCTGCCCATCATGTCATCGGCAGCCTGGACAACTTTCGCCGAGCCCTTCACGCTCTGTTCATAGAGCTTAAATTCGACGACAGCCTCAGTCATATTGTGCGCACTGGAGGGACCCGCGTCCGTTGTCGCAGTTGCAATGGTCCGGGCGCTTTGGTGGAGCCCATTGAGTCCTGTCTGGACACCCTGAAGACCTGTCTGTAACACCGAATTGATCGCCATGCTGGTCTGCTCCGAGTACCGCGAGGCCCAAATGATCAGAAGTGGTTGCCCGCTTACAAGGGTAATTCAAGCACCGAACTGGCTATTTATCAAACAGTTTATGGGGGCCTGCCCAGCCGCACATCGAAAGGCAATCAAGGCTAGTCGCGCAACAGCCGCATCACGTCCAGATGAGCAGTCGCATCGAATCCCCCCCTGAGATGAGGAAGAAGCCCCAGACGGGGCGCTTTAAGGCGCTCAGCCAACGCCTCCAGATTCGCCACCAGTTCCGGCATGGTCTCCGGCTGCGCCTGATTGGCGACCCACCCCGCCAGGCACAGCCCATCACGCTCAATCGCTTCGGCCGTCAGTAAGGCATGATTCAGGCAACCCAGGCGCATATCCACCACCAGGATAACCGGCAGGTTCAGGGCGCGGGGAAGATCGCTCAGAGCCTCCTGGTCATTCAGCGGCACGCGCCAACCACCCGCCCCTTCGATCAAGACCAGATCCACATCCGCCTGCATCAGACGCTGGCAATGGACACTCAGATACTGGACCGACAGGTTCACACCTTCCCGTTTCGCGGCTATATGGGGAGCAATTGGCTCCCGCAGCGCCAGCGGATTGACCTCGGCATAGCTCAAAGTCGTCGTCATTGCCTGCTGTAGCACTAGGGCATCCTGATTGCGCAGCCCTTCCGGCGTTTCCTCGCAGCCAGCGGCAACTGGCTTGATGGCCAGGGTCGTAAGCCCCTGCTGCCGCGCCGCCTGCAATAGCGCACTGGTGACGAAGGTTTTGCCGACGTCCGTATCGGTTCCGGTGACGAAAAAAGCATTTCGCGCCATCATGCTCGCCCTTTCTTACCTACGCTCTTTATTGACCTACAAGCTAAACGGCTAGGCCTGCAAACCACCATAAACAACCTGCCAGGTGGCAGGCAGCGTTCCGGCTGGGGTGCGCAATGTTTCATAGGCGTCTCGTAACCCGCGCAGGCGCTGGCGACCGGTCATTCCCTGGGGGCGACCTTCATTGAGATTATGCGCGCCCAGCCGCTTCAGCTCCGAGGTCAGGTCACGCAGGTCGTCATGTTCCAGCACCAGTGCCTGCTGTTCCACCTGGACCTCGGAAAAGCCAGCCCCTGCAATTGCCTGCTGCAGATCAGACAGATGCACAAAGTCGTTCACATGGCGGTACTGATCCACTGCCTGCCAGGCCTGGCGCAATTCCCACAGAGTGCCATCGACGAGCGTCGAAAACACCATCCGTCCACCCGGACGCAGAACCCGCCGTAATTCCTGGAACAGTGCCGGAAGATCAGCGCACCACTGAATGGCCAGGCTGGAAAACAGCAGGTCGATACTCCCATCCGCCAGCGGCAGCGTCTCCGCGTCACCGCCAACCCAGTGCAGATTCCCCTCACCCTGGCGCTGTGCATACGCCAACATGCCCCAAGCCAGATCCAGTCCATAGACCTCCGCCGCCGGATACCGGGCCGCCAGTGCCCGGGTGAAATAGCCGGTACCGCATCCCAGATCCAGAACCCTCCCGGGATCGAATCCGGATGGCACGCGCTGCAACAAGGCATCACCCACCAGTCGCTGCAAGCGTGCCGCAGCGTCGTAGGACGCAGCCGCCCGACTGAAGGATTCGGCAATCAAGCGCTTATCGATCATTCCGACACCATTAGTACACCGACACGCCCGAATACACCGACACGCCCGAGCCGCTCCATCAGCACCAACTCCGGAATATGGGTAGCACGAACTCCCTCACCGCTTCTGCCGTCGTTGATGCAAACCGAAAGCTGGGCAGATGAGCCATACCGTCGATCACCTGGACTCGATGTGCGGCATTAAGCGCCTGCAGATCGGTCGCCAGCGCGGCCGGAACCAGGGCGTCAGCTTGCCCCAGCAGATGCAGCACCGGCAGATCCAGGCTCGGCAACAGCGCGCGGTTATCCAACTGGCTCAGTGTGTACAAGGTTTCCTCAAGCACGGCGGTGCTGATCAGTGACTCCTGCTCCAACTGCAACCGCATCCAGCGCGCCTCCTCACGATGAAAGCCGCTGCCCAAGGTGGCCAGGGCCGCGAAACGGGCCAGCGTCGCCTCCGTTTCACGGGCAAGCTCTTGAGCAAAATGCCCAAATTGCTCGGCGTCATAACCGTGCGGCCAGTCGGGCGTAGCCAGAAAGTGCGGATTGGAGCCAATGGTGACCACGGCCGAGACCCGGTCGCGAAGTGCCCCGGCCAACTCCAACGCCAAACTCCCACCAAGGGACCAGCCGACCAGCACGGATCCGGGCGTCACCGCGGCCATGGCCTGCTGACGCCATTGCGCCATCGGCCGGTCCAGTAGCAAACAATGCTCGCGGCTAATCCCCAACGCCATGCGCAGAGGCTCCAGCACGGTTGCAGGCATGCCCCAGCCGCCAATCAGCAGGATTCTCATAACAGACCTCGCAGGCTAGCAAACACATCAAGCAGCCGATCCAGATGTTGATCGGTATGATCGGCACTGAAGGTAACTCGCAGCCGCGCACTTCCCGCCGGCACCGTCGGCGGACGGATTGCGGTAATCAGAATGCCTTGCCGCTC
>CAYXVO010000315.1:0-4046 GCA_964467875.1 uncultured Pseudomonadales bacterium
GCTTGGAGTATTGCGGACGCTTACGCGCTTTACGCAGACCCACTTTCTTCCGCTCAACTTCCCGCGCATCCCGCGTCACGAAGCCCGCACGGCGCAGCGTGCCACGCAGTGTTTCGTCATATTCCATCAGCGCGCGCGTCAAACCGTGACGGATCGCACCAGCCTGGCCGAAACTGCCACCGCCTGCAACCGTAACCTTAACGTCGAACTTGCCAGTCAGATCAGTCAACTCAAGGGGCTGACGCACGATCATACGCGCAGTCGGACGACCGAAATAGGTGTCCAGCGGCTTGTCATTGACGATGATTTGACCTGTTCCCGGCTTAATAAAGACCCGCGCAGTGGAGGTCTTACGGCGCCCGGTGCCGTAGTTTTGCGTAGCTGCCATAGAAACCTTCCGTTAGATATCCAGTTGAATGGGTTGCTGAGCCGCATGCGGATGTGAAGATCCAGCATAGACCTTCAACTTACCCAGCATGGCGCGTCCCAGGGAGTTCTTGGGCATCATACCCGTCACCGCCAACTCGATAACACGCTCAGGCGCATGGTCAATCATCTTTTCAAAAGCCATGGTCTTCAAACCGCCCGGATACCCGCTGTGGCGATAGTATTTCTTGTCCTTGGCCTTGGCACCGGTAACACGGACTTTCTCTGCATTGACAACCACGATGTAATCACCGGTGTCCACGTGCGGAGTAAATTCTGTTTTATGTTTGCCCCTCAGGCGACGGGCAATCTCGGTGGACAGACGACCCAGGGTCTTGCCTGCTGCGTCAACCACGTACCAGTCGCGCTTTACGCTTTCTGGCTTAGCACTAATCGTTTTCATTGAATCCCGCCTTCACTCAATCAAGGCTTCCCAACACAAAGAGCCGGACATACTACCCGACCAGGGAAGATGAATCAATAGACAAAACTGTCCCGTCATGACCCGGCTCGGGGCTTAAACCGTGTCATATATTTTGCAAATCCGGGCGCGAGATTATAGGGAAACTTCCTGGGAAAGGCTATAGCTATTCTTGGGTATCCCTGAAAAATCCCGCCGAAAGAGTTCGCAGGCATTTCGCCACAGCTGTTCGGCCAACCAATCCGGGGAGTCGCCGCGCAGTTTCGCCAACGCCATCAGAACGTCTGGCAGCCATTGCGGTGAATTTCGCTCCCCCCGATGATTGGCCATGGGCATATCCGGCGCGTCGGATTCGAGCACCAATGCATCAACCGGCATCTGGCGGATGGCCTCCCGCGTTTTGTGCGAACGCTCATAGGTGATCACCCCGCCAACGCCCAGTTTGTAGCCAATCTCGACAAAATGCCGAGCCTGCTGGGTACTGCCACTGAACGCGTGGATGACACCCCGCCGCGCCAGGTCACGCCCTTTCAGCTCAGCGTACACCTCATCATGGGTTTTCACTGAGTGCACAATTACAGGCTTATCCAGCGTCTGCGCCACGTCCAGCTGCGCCCGAAAAAGCGCCCACTGACGCTCCAACTCCGGCTTTCTCGCATCGACACCGATCTCTCCTACCGCCACGACAGACGCCGCATTGGCCTCGATCAAGTCGTGCAGCCTATCGATGTGGGATGCCCGGTGCTCCTCAATGAAGTACGGGTGCAGCCCGAGGGCAGCCAACAGACCTGACTCACCCGCGCACAACCGCAACAGGCAATCCCAGGTGGCAGCACGCACACCAGGCACCACGAGGGCTCTCACGCCCGCAGCAGCCGCCTGCTGTAAAACTTGGGCGCGATCTTGATCAAACTCAGGAAAGTCCAAATGGCAGTGACTATCAATCAAGCGCATCATTCCACCTCCTGAGGTCTGACACCTCCTGATGCCTCGCGCTTGCTAGCGCCTGGCGCCACCCGCCAAGACCTACATCGTCAACCAGACCTTGTGCCGTTAGCCGCCTTGCGAATGCTCCCGCGTCTTGTGAAAGCGAATATCCGGATAACGCTCGATAGCCAAGTGAAGATTGACCATGGTCGGCGCGATATAGGCCAGATTATCAGCACCATCCAACGCCAGATTGTCACCCACCTTGCGCCGGAACTCCTCCAATTTCTGAGCACTGGAACTGCTCACCCAGCGCGCCGTCGACACGTTAACGGGCTCGTAAATCGCCTCAACCTTGTATTCGCTTTTTAAACGATGCACCACGACATCGAACTGCAGCGTTCCAACCGCCCCCACAATCAGATCATTATTGTTGAGCGGACGAAAAACCTGTACAGCTCCCTCCTCCGATAACTGGATCAGCCCCTTTTGGAGCTGCTTTGCCTTGAGCGGATCCCGCAGCCGAATCCGTCGGAACAATTCTGGTGCGAAATTTGGAATACCACTAAAGCGCATGACCTCGCCGGCCGTGAAGGTATCGCCAATCTGGATCGTGCCATGATTGTGCAGCCCAATAATATCGCCGGCATAAGCCTCTTCAACTTGCTCTCGATCGCCGGCCATAAATGTCACCGCGTCGGAAATGCGCACGTCTTTACCTAGCCGCACGTGAAAGATCTTCACGCCCTTCTCATAACACCCGGAACAGACCCGCAAGAAGGCAATGCGATCCCGGTGCAACGGGTCCATGTTGGCCTGTATTTTAAAGACAAATCCACTAAAAGCCTCTTCGCCGGCATCCACCACCCGTACGTCCGTTTGGCGCGGCATGGGAGCCGGTGCCCACTCCACAAGGCCGTCGAGCATATGGTCGACACCAAAATTCCCAAGAGCCGTACCAAAGAAGACCGGCGTCAGTTTGCCCGCACGAAATGCGTCCAGGTCAAACTCATGAGACGCCCCTTTCACTAGGTCAATCTCGTCGCGCAACTGCTGCGCGAAATCGCCCAGCTTTTCTTCCAGCAATGGATTATCGAGGCCTCTAATCACCTCGCTGTCCTGCAGTCGATGGCCCATGCCGGACTGATACAGGATGACTTCGTCGCGAAGCAAATGATATACGCCCTTAAAATACTTCCCTTGCCCAATCGGCCAGGTCACGGGCGAACATTGAATGTTGAGCACCGTTTCCACTTCATCCATGAGTTCGATCGGGTCGCGAATATCCCGATCCAATTTATTCATGAATGTCAGAATCGGCGTATCCCGAAGCCGCGTGACCTCCATCAGCTTGATAGTGCGCTCCTCGACCCCCTTGGCACTGTCGATCACCATCAGGCAGGAATCCACTGCGGTAAGCGTGCGGTAGGTATCCTCGGAGAAATCCTCGTGACCGGGCGTATCCAGCAGGTTGACCAGACTTTCTCCATAAGGAAACTGCATCACCGAAGTGGTTACCGAGATCCCCCGCTCCTTTTCCATTTCCATCCAATCAGACTTGGCGTGCTGCCCGGACTTCTTGCCCTTGACGGTGCCCGCTTTCTGGATGGCACCGCCATGCAACAGGACCTTTTCCGTGATCGTCGTCTTACCTGCGTCAGGGTGGGAAATGATGGCGAAGGTACGGCGCCGGGCCACTTCGTTTCGATACTGGGTCATAAGTTACAACACGCTCAAATCAAGGAATCAGGCGGGCATTATAGCCATACCCGAGAGGGGTCAAAATAGCCGTACCCGTTAGCGATCAAATCAAGTCAAGACTGTCCGCTATAGCGATCGGGCTGCAGGGTTTTCAGATACTGCGGCATGTACACCAGCATGCCGGTAATAATCGTGCCATTCACCACGCCTTCAGGAAAGGCAATGAGCGGTAGGTAAATGAGAAAATACTCGGTGATCTCGCGCATACTATAGGCGTCGGCAATCCATAAAAGCGACGCAATCAACAGCCAGGATCCCACGACGGCCAGAGCGCCACCGAAAAATGCACAAATAAATATGTAAGCAAAAAAGATGCGAAAGCCGATATAGCGTTCGATCATGCAAATCAGATAAGACAGGCTAATAGGAACAATGCAGGCAAAAAGCGCATTGAAAGAAAATGCCTCAACCACCTCCGAGCCCATGATCGTTGTCCCTAACAGCGCTATAGACGCCCCAATCACCGCAAACGACCAGCCCACTGCCAAGGTGAGAGCTGTCAGACCGAGAA
>CAYXVO010000316.1:0-4025 GCA_964467875.1 uncultured Pseudomonadales bacterium
CTGCCAACGTACGCAGACCAGGTCGACCACCTCCCTCAGAAAGTTCCAATATTCCGGATCTGACTCCTCGCCGTTCTGGTGGCGTATCCAGGCCAGTTCCATGAGTTCGGCATAAATGTCCAGTTGCGTCTGCCGCGCGGCGTGGTTGCCAACCCGGACCGGTTGAGAGCCGCGATAGCCCTCCAGTCAATCGAGCGTTATCTCCGGCAGGCGGCGCTTGCCATCGACGCCGTACATCACCTGGAGTTCACTGGCGCACCCGGCGGAGCTGCGTTCGATGAAGCTACCAAAGCGCGCGGCTTCCCGTACGAAGCCAAGATCGTGCAGGGCGCGCACGGCAAATACAGAGTCCCGTATCCAGCTATAGCGGTAATCCCAGTTGCGGGCGTCGCCGATCCATTCTGGTAGGGAGGTGGTGGCGGCGGCGATGATGGCGCCCGTGCGTTCGAATGTCAGGCCTTTGAGGACGGTGACAGACCGCAGGGTCTGGAGGTCCTGGGCGAACGCCGGCTTGAGATGGCTGGCCCAGTCCTTCCACCATCTGCGGCTGGTTTCAAGCTGGGCGTCCAGTTGATCTGGCTGATCCAGTGTTCTGGACTGGCTCGCGTCCAGGTACTCCGGATGCTCAAACTGGATGGAGAGATAGGAACGATGCCCGGGCTGTACGCGAAAGGTTGTGAAAAGATCCCGGTTTTCGCGCAATTCCAAAGGCTCCTGGCAGTGGATAACCAGTCCCTGATTGCTACCCCAGGCGGTGTAGGTGCCCTCGTCATGGCGGCGGATATAGGGGGCGATTTCGCCGAAATCAAAGCGGGGAGAGATGTGCACGCTCAGTTCGATGTCGCCCGAGATGCCTTCGATGATACGTACCAGTCGATCCCGTTCAGTTTGGTCATCTGCCGTCGCGGCCGTAAAAAAATCATAGACAACGGCTTCGCCCCGGTCTGTCCTGAACCTGGTTTTCAGAATTAGCGTCTCGTCCAGATACTCCCGTGACGTTTCAAAGTCTTCATCGGTTGGCGTAATGGCACAGTAGCCGCCGGATGCCCAGTCCAGCAGGCGACCAAAACAACTGTCGGCGTCCATACGGGGCATGCAGCACCAGTCGATCGAGCCGGTCCTGGATACCAGCGCAGTGCAATGGCAATCGCTGATCAGGGCATAGTCTTCAATGGGAGGATAGGGTTGTTTGGCTGTGGGCATCGGACCTCGTGGGAATTGGCGTCATTGTTCAGTTGCTTCACCTGTTAGGAAGCCGGCTCTAGCCATCACTCCCGTAGGCAATGGTGGAGAGCAGCCCAAGCTCTGCCTGGCGACTGTCCAGGCGGGTATGCTGCACCACGACGGGCACGTCGGAGCGAATGAGACTGGCGTAGTCGGTATCCCGTGGCACCGGTTCCGGGTCTTGCAGGTCGTTAAAGCGCAGGTGTAGGGTGCGGCGGGCAGGAACCCTGAAACAGTACGGCCCCACCGGTTCCCGGTCGACAAAATAGAGGGTCATTTCCACCTGTGCATCCTGCTCGTTCGTATTGAGAAAGCAGGCGGTTTCGTGGCTCTCAAAGGCACGGCCGCTGCCGCTGCTCTGGCTCGGAATATAACCTTCGGCAATGGCCCAGATTGTCTTGCCAACCGCTTTGTCCATGTTCGCCTCCCATCTGTCCCGTTCGTTGTCCGCCAGACTAATGGAGATGTCCTGGCCGGCTCTTTCCCAGTTGGTTACGTTTCTCTATCGCCTGCCACAGGACTTCCGCCAGATGGAGTGCCGGTGTGCCGGCCAGGTCTTCGATCTGTTGCCGACAACTGAAACCGTCGGCCATGATCAACGAGTCCGCGCCGGCACCCCGGATTGCCGGCAGAAGCGCGCTCTCCGCGCAGGCAACGGAAACTTCATATTTTTCCTTTTCCATGCCGAAGGAGCCGGCCATACCACAGCAGCCGGTTTCCGGCATCCGGTAGTCGAGGCCCGTACCGTCCAGGATGTGCTGGAGGCTCTCCATGTCATAGAGGGATTTGTGATGGCAGTGGGCATGCACCAGCGTGGTTTGGTTTAGCTCTGGCGGCTGATAGCGAGGCGCCCGTTCTAGCAGGAAGTCGCTCAGCAGGTACAGCTGTTGGGTGAGGCGCTCTGCAACCTTGTGGTCGGGGAAGAGGTTGGGCAGTTCCTCAGTGAAGACGGAGACACAGGCGGGCTCCAGGCCGACGATTGGCGTGCCGGCATCGATTTCATCACGCAGCACATGCATCACCTTGTGCAGATACTGCTTGGCACGGTCCAGCATGCCCCATTCATAAAGCGGCCGGCCGCAGCAGAGATGACCACTGGGCACTACCACCTGATAGCCTGCATCCTCCAAAACGCCGACGGCGGCCTTGGCGGTATCGGGCTTAAGATAGTTATTGAACGTGTCTGGCCACAGCATGACGCGGGGTGCGTTCGATTGGCGGGAGCGACGTTTTTTGAACCAGGCTTGAAAGCTCTCGCCGGCAAAGCGGGGAATGCTTCGTTGTGGCGGTATGTCCACGGCCGCTTTGGCCAGCGACTCAAGGCCACGGGACTGGGTCAGGAAGTTGACCAGACGCGGCGACTTCGATGCCAGCCAGGCCCAGCGATCAATCAGGCCAAAGGCGTAGGCTGCACGCGGGCGCACGCGGCCATCGTAGTAATGAGCCAGAAACTCGGCTTTGTAGGTGGCCATGTCCACATTGACCGGACAGTCGCCCTTGCAGCCCTTGCAGGACAGGCAAAGGTCCAGGGCGTCCTTGACCGATTCCTCCTTCCAGCCGCCGCGAATCACGTCCCCCTGCAGCATTTCGAACAGAAGCCGGGCGCGGCCCCGGGTGCTGTGCTTTTCCTCATGGGTCACCATGAAGCTCGGGCACATGGTGCCACCCTCTTCACGCCGGCACTTTCCGATGCCCACGCAACGCAACAGGGCATGGGAAAAGCTGCCGCCGTCCGTTGTGTATTTGAAGTGGGTGTCCTGCGGGGGTGGCGCGTAGCGGGCACCGAGCCGGAGGTTTTCATCCAGGGGGTAGGGCTCGACCACCTTGCCGGGATTCATTTTTCCTAGCGGATCCCAGATCGCCTTGAACTCCCGGAAGGCCTGCACCAGAGAGTCACCAAACATGATCGGCAACAATTCGCCCCGTGCCTGCCCATCGCCGTGCTCACCCGAAAGCGTTCCTCCCATGCTCACAACCAGCGTGGCGGCCTCCTGCAGAAATGCCTGGTACTGGGCAATGCCATGGGTTGACGTCAGATCAAAATCGATGCGGGTATGAATACAGCCCTGGCCAAAGTGGCCGTACAGATCACAGCCGTAACCGTACTTGTCTAGAAGCTTGCGCAGCGCCCGCAGATATTGGCCGACCTGTTCCGGCGCGACGGCGGAATCCTCCCACCCCGGCCAGGTCAGCGCCTCGCCCGGAACATGGGCGGTTGCGGCCAATCCCGCCTCTCGAAGCGTCCAGATTCGTGACTGATCCTGCGGATCGGTAAAAAGGGCCATGGACGGAGGCGCATCGGATTGCTTCAATTCAGCCATCATGGTCTGGCCGCGCCGGCCTGCTTCATCGGCGCTGTCGCCGCCAAGTTCTACGATCAGCCAGCCGTTCCCATCTGGCAGCAACTTCGTGTTTTCGGACCGGATGCCAGCGGAACGCATGTCGTCCACCAGGCGTTGATCAAGGCCCTCACAGGCGATCGGGTGGTGCGCCATGATGTCAGGGACATGGTCGCCGGCGGCATAAACATCGGGGTAACCCAATACCAGCAGGCTACGATGGGATGGACTCGGCACCAGGCGAACTTTCGCCTCCAGCACCAGAACGCAGGTCGACTCGGATCCGACTAAAGCCCGGGCGACATTGAAATCCTTTTCCTCAAGCAGGTCAGGCAGATTGAAACCCGACACCCGACGGGGAATGTCGGGATACCTGCTCTGGATTTGCGCGGCGTATCGGTCACGCAATGCCCGCAGCTTGCGATAGATCTCGCCGCGCGTGCCCCCTTGGGCAATGATCCG
>CAYXVO010000317.1:0-4021 GCA_964467875.1 uncultured Pseudomonadales bacterium
CCCCCTCTTGCTCCGTGTGTGCTCCGAGTATAAGTTTTCGGAGCACTCGGAGCACTCGGAGCACTCGGAGCACAAAAGGAGCAAAACATGAAAATCACTATCCAGAAACGCGAACCAGACAAGAACGGCCACCGTGCCTTGCGACTGGTCTACTATCACGGTTCCAAGACAGACCAGAACGGTTCTCGGGCGCAGAAGCGCTCATATGAGCCCCTGAGCCTGTTCATCTACGACAAACCCCGCCTTCCGGCGGAGCGTGAGCACAACAAGACCGTGAATCAGAAGGCTGAGGCCATACGGGCAAAGCGGCTGTTGGAAATCGAGTCGTCACGACATGGATTGGACGATCGGACCAAGCTGTCTGCCAGCTTCTTCGATTACTTCGACCAACTCACCGACGAGAAGGCTTCCGGAAGCAAATCCAACCATTCGATCTGGATCTCCACCCGTCATCACCTGCACCGTTACCATGTAAGCGTTCATTCCAAGACGTAGTGGACGCGTGCCAGACCAGTTGATCACGTTACATCGCGAAGCGGCGCCAGTAATCCCGGCGCGATCTTATATTGCTTGGTACCATCCTCCGACAACACGATCACGTTCTTTCGGTTGATCTTGGTGACCGTGCCGAAGGTCGGGCCGTTCCGGCTCTCGAAGCTGACCTTCAGGCCGACTCGCAGTCGGCTCAGCGCTTCCAGGTCTTTCTGCTCGTAAAGCTCGTCCAGGCGGCGGCAGATAACCTGGTTCAGTTCCAGCAGTTGCTCGATGGTCATGTCTTCGATGTACATGACTCCAACTCCTGCTGATTAGCTTGTCTGTCGGGATGGTTCCGGTCGATCACCGACCTGAGCGGGCTGTCGGCAAACCGCGTTTTCCAGAGTCGTGGGGTCAGATCCATCACCTCGTTGGCCGGGTGCAGGCTGATACGCTGCAGCACATCCACCAGATAGGTATAGGGGTTGAGGCCGTGCAGCTTGCAGGTGGTGATCAGGCTCTGGATGAGGCCCAGGTGCTCCGCCCCAAGTTCGGTCCAGCAGAAGAGCCAGTTCTTCCGGCCCATCGGGATGGGACGCAAGGCCCGCTCCAGATGGTTGGTATCCGGTTGCACCTCCGGGTTTTCCAAGAACACCTTGAGGCTAGCTTCGCGCGCGATTACATTGTTCAGGGCTTTGGCCAGCGGGTCACTGGGTAGCAGGCCACCCTGTTCCAGCTGATCCCTGCACCATTGGAAGAAGCGGCTGACCACCGGTTTTGAGTATTCCAGCCGGTACTGGCGTTTTTTCTCGCCGGTCAGCTGTTGCGAGCGGATGGCCTCTTCGTTTTGGTACAGCCTGGCAATCTGTTGCAGCGCCTCGGTGGCTCGCTCCGGGTGATCATTCTGGGCGGCGATAAAGTACCGGCGACTGTGCACCCAGCACTGGGCATGGGTGATGCCTTCTTGCTGCTCGGCATAGCGGGCATAGGCGGCGTAGCCGTCACTGATGAGGGTGCCGCTAAACCGATCGCTCAGGACCTGCTCGATATGAGCCCGACCCCGGCTGTTGGAGTAGGTAAATACCACCTCGTCGGCATCGCCATACAGGGGCCAGAACCAGCCGGACTTCAGCTTGCCTTTTTGCGGGCCAGCCCGGCCTTGGTGGCCGGCTTTAATGGGCGTTTCGTCCATGGCCAGCACCCGGCTTCGCAGGACATTGGCCGTCTGGGCGTCCACGATGGGTCGTAGTAGATCGATCGCCCGTTTGACCAGGTTCGTCAGGGTGCTGCGGCTGACCGTCACGCCCGCTTGCTGAATGCGTTGGTGCTGACGGTACAGCGGCAGGTGGAACTGGAACTTGTCCACCAGCAGACCCGCCAGTAGGCTGACATCGGCCAAGCTGTGATCCAGCACGTTGAACGGAGCGGGCGTGGTGATGGGCTTGTCGCTGCCCTTGCGCCGGAACACCGGCCGCTCGCACTTAAGCACCACATAGCTGGAAGCCCGCTGGGCCAGACGGTACGTGATTTTGCTGCCAATGACTTCGTACTGATCGGCATTCGGACCCGTCAACTCAGGCGGCAGGTGCTCGATGACTTCCACCGGCACCTCAGCGGTAAAACGCAGACCGATGTCGTTCAGGCAGTCATCATCCCGCTGCTTCTTGCCGGCGCCTCGCTGATAGGCCTGAACCGGTCGTTTCTCGGCCTCGGGCGGAATCTCCGGAACAGGGATCTCATCCGATCTGAACAGGCCACCTTGTTCCGGCAGGTCGTACACCTGCTTCTCGGATTTGGGACCAAACAGCTGCTTCTTGAACCAGTCCAGTTGATGCTTGAGCTGGCGAACCTGCTCGCGCAACAAAGCATTCTCCTCGGTCAGGGCCGAGTCAGGCGATGCACTGGATTGGAGTGTGGAAGCCGTTGAATTCATGGCCGATATTATACCGGAGGCCGACCTGTTACGCGCCCCGAAAACGCTTGAACTGACGGTATTTTTGCACCTCAATGCCGTCGATCAGCAGTTGCAGGTCCGTCAGGGTCAGGGCGCGTTGCCCCGTGCTTGACGGCCTCACCCGGAACTGGCCTTGCTCCAGGCGCTTGGCCCAGAGACAATAGCCGGTGGGCGTAAAATACAACATTTTCAGCTGAGTCTTGCGGCGGTTCACGAAGACAAAATACTGACCGTCGAGCGGATTCAGCTGGAGCTGGTTACGCACCAGCCGGCTCAGTCCTCGGAACGATTTACGCATATCCGTGGGTTCGGTGCACAGCCAGATTTTGGCCTGGCTATCCAGGCCGATCATCTGTTCTGGCTCAGCCGCAGCTCCACGCCGTTGCCCAGGCTCAACACAATATTCCAACCCGAGCCAGAAGACGGCGACGTTCCCATCAAGGACGACAGGTCCAGAAAATCGGCCTCGCCCGGTGCCCTTGTTTCATCTATCGAACCAACGGTTAGGCGCTTGCGCCAGCTGCAGAAGCTGGCGTAGCCGAGTTGCTGCTGTTTGCAGAACTCCATGGCCGACAATCCACTCTCACGATGCTGATCGACCAGGACTTGCCATTGTTCCGGGGTGCGGTGCGTTCTCATAACAGTAAACTCGCGCTGGTGAATGTGAGGTTACTGTATGGGAGAATCCAGTGGGGCGGCAGAACGTCTTGGAATGAACGCTTACGGCAAAAAGAAACCTACCGGTCAGATAGACGTTGCCACCTATCAAAGCCTGATCAACAAGAAAGATAATACGGTCTCAAGTAAGGTCCGGGAATACGGGCAAGTCATCATCGATGAATGCCATCATATTTCAGCTCCACGTTATGAGATGCTGCTTAACGAAGTCAGTGCTCGATACGTTGTAGGCCTCACCGCAACGCCTGACCGTCAGGATGGTCACCAAAAAATCATGTTTATGGTCGCGGGACCCGTTCGTCACAAAGTCACGGCTGACCATGGGTCTAAGTTTGTCCAGCGTTTCATTGTTCGAGAACGTCATGAAACGCCACCGACGGACATCTTTCAGAATAATGGTGAACGACCACACATAGCATCGGTTTACCGTTGGCTCGCCCAGAGCAACGCCCGGAATCAGGATATTGTTCAGGATGTCGTACACTGCGTACAAAACGGGGCCAACTGTCTTTTGCTGACCGAACGACGAGAGCATGCCGAGACGCTGGCAACATTGTTGGAAGCTGAGTCTAT
Organism: uncultured Pseudomonadales bacterium; assembly: GCA_964467875.1. Classification (GTDB taxonomy): domain Bacteria; phylum Pseudomonadota; class Gammaproteobacteria; order Pseudomonadales; family Oleiphilaceae; genus JAEZAA01. Next base: position 3,680 of record CAYXVO010000317.1, read on the forward strand.
ATCGTTGGTTGTGTTGCGCGGCGGGATGCGCGTCAAAGAGCGCCGGGGTGTCGAATCGCAGCTACACGAAGCTCAGGTTATTGTTGCAACCGGGAAATACATTGGAGAAGGCTTTGACTTGCCTCGGCTCGACACTTTGTTTCTAGCCCTGCCCATAGCCTGGAAAGGAACGCTGTCGCAGTATGCTGGCAGGATTCACCGGGACGTCGACGGCAAGCAGGAAGTCACTGTCTATGACTACCTGGACAACAGTCTGCCAATGCTTGAACGCATGTTCCGGAAGCGCGAGAAAGGTTATAAGGCGATGGGATACCAGTTTGCCCAATCCGAGCCGCAAACACG
>CAYXVO010000318.1:0-4021 GCA_964467875.1 uncultured Pseudomonadales bacterium
CTCTGGAGCCACTACGAATAATGCATAACCAGCCGCTGTTGCCGGACAATTTTTCCACCGCTTCGCGGTTCCAAAATTGCCGCAAAGCTCAACGTTAGGCCACGCCTATGGATGTTTTACGTGAAATGAAGTCCCGCATCCTGTGCTCGGGCGAGTGCAACATTCGCGTGGATCTTATTGTTGTTTCCTTTGCTAATTTCGGCATCAATCGCCGTTGCCGTTGTCCTGGCTCGGTTTAAGCGCGCCAATGCCTAACGAGACTGGGAGCTTGAGACGAGGCGGAACGGTTACGTCTCCAATGGCTTGAACAGATACTGAATATCCTCCGTCGTCAACGCCCCGCTGAACTCGCCTGCGTCGCCGTAGACTCCAGCAGCCAGTTGCGCCTTGCGCTCTTGTAGCCGCAGCATGCGTTCCTCCACGGTGCCCTCGCAGATCAGCTTGTAGACGAACACCGGCTTGTCTTGCCCGACCCGGTAGGCGCGATCCGTGGCCTGGTCTTCCGCCGCCGGGTTCCACCAAGGGTCGTAGTGGATCACGCAGTCCGCCGCCGTCAGGTTCAAGCCCGTGCCGCCGGCCTTGAGACTGATCAAAAACAGCGGCAACTCGCCGCGCTGGAAGCGCTCCACCGGCGTGCCCCGGTCGCGGGTGTCGCCACTCAGGCGCAGATAGTCGATCCCACGCTCCGTCAGGGCCGCGCCAATCAGGTCCAGCATGCTGGTGAACTGGGAAAACAAGAGAATGCGCCGGCCTTCCGCCAGCAGTTCTGGCAGCAGTTCCAACAGGTAACGCAGCTTGGCCGACGCGCGGACCTTGGTGGCCGCCGACAGCTTGACCAGGCGCGGGTCACAGCAGACCTGGCGCAGCTTGAGCAGGGCCTCGAGAATCTCAATATGGCTGCGGCCCAAGCCCTTGGCGGCGATGGTGGCGCTGATCTTGCGGTCCATGGTGGCGCGGATGGTTTCGTAGAGGTCCTGTTGCGCGCCGCCCAGTTCCACCCTACGCAGCAGGATAGTCTTGGCCGGCAGCTCCGTGGGCACTCGAATCAGACGGCTGCCGTCATTCAGCCAGAGGTATTCGGGCAACTGGTCGAGCTGCCGGTAATCGCTTTGATACGCCAAGGCCCGCAGCAGCAACGGGACCAGGTTCATCCGCTGATCCCCGTGCTGAATCCCCAACTCAAGGTCAAACCAGCCATCGCCACCGTCACCCATGGCGCCGCCGATTTCCCCATACCAGTCGTCCGGCTCCACCACCGCCAGGGGAAAATCATCGGCGAACTCGATGTCCCAGCCCGCGCGCTCCAGGCGGGGCAGCTGATAGGCCAGAAAATCCAGCCAATCCGGCTCGGTCGGGAAGGTAAAATCGGCGGATGCCTCGGGTTTTAAATGGCGCCAGCCCACGACCGTGCTCAGGGACACCATTCCGCGAAGCACGCTGATAAGCTGCTGCTCGCTCGGAGGGTCCCGCCGGATCAACGTCAGGCCGTTCTGATCCAGAACGCGGACGGGATCGCCCTGCTCCGTCCAGGCCAACCGATGGCCGGCATAATCGTAAAACAAACGGATCGCGCGTGTACCCTTGGCCGCCTTGCCAACCTGATACTGGAGCCAATAAAGCCGCAGCACGCCACGGGGCGCTGTATCGTCGAGCCGGCGCGGGGGCTGCACAGTCGTGGGTAGCGGGAGGTCGAGGCGCTGGCTGAGCTGGCGCACCCGGTCGTACTCCAGGCTCAGGGTTTGCGGTTGCAAGGCAGGCGCCCGCAGGGCCGCCAGCACCACCCGCGCCGGTACCGGCGTCTGAAGTTCACCACAGCACTGGTGTTGGAGGTCCAGATACAGAATGGGCTCGGTGGGCACGCAGAGGACCTGCGGCGACTCGTTGTCGAGTACCAGGCGCACCGCTCCGTCAGTCTCGGTGCGCCAGGCCAATCTCGCCTGTCGTGGTTGGCTCCAGGTCAGAGGCGTCTCCCGGGCATCGCTCCAGAAGCAACGCCCGGTCGCCACCGCCGCCCGCAGAATATCGGCGCCCCAGGCTCCCCCCAAATGGGCGCAATAGCGGCTCTCGCTCACGCCCTCGCTCAATGTCTGAGCTTCCAATAGCCGAATTACGCGGGAATCCGGCTCACTCAGGTTGGCCGCATTTGGCTCAATGCGCTCATCGTCCCGCCACTCGTCGTCATCCCATTCATTGGCCGTGCGCAACCAGCCCAGCGCGTAAGGCATGGGAGGTGACAAACTACCATCCGCCAGTCGCAGGCTGGTCAGAACATCCAGCAGCAAACGACCCGACTCCGACTCGCGCACCCGATAGACCAGACACTCCGAGACTTGATCGGCCCCCGTCGGGAACTCCGGCTCCAAATCGTGCAGCCACTGCTCGAGCGCCGCCGACTCCAAGGCCAAGGGATCACGCTGCCGCTCGAGCTCTTCCCCTGCTGCCAGCAACACGGCCACCACATGCTTGCAGAAACTGCCTATGTAACAGGAGCAGCGATTAGCGGTAAGCGGTAAGCGGTGACAGGTCTAGAGGATCCAGAATGGCCTGCACTTGATAAGGCCGAGACTCCGAACCCCGGACCAGCGCCGTCACCTCGGACAGCCCCGCCGCGTCCAAGGCATGAACCCGCAGCGCGCTGACCCGCCCCTGGCGAAAATAGCGTTCGCCACGGCTGTAGGAGCCCATGTCAAAGTACATCCTGAGTTTGTTGAGATCGTACATGGCAACAACAAGAATAGGTCAGTGGGAAAGCGGGTATTATGCCCGATCCCGCGCCAACACCTCTAAGGCTTTCAGCTCACGCCACTGTTAGCCATTTAACCGGAAAGGAATCACATGGACGTTATTAAAACCATTGCCCCAGGGCAAAAAGGCTCGATTCGATATCTACAGGAGTGGGGCGAAAAGCTCGTCAATGTTCGCTACCGAAGAAGTGTGGAGACTAACGAGATTGTGACGACGATAGAAGTCGTGATGGATCGGCGCCCCATCGCACCACCCGGTTCGCAGATCAAAGGCTATCTTGCTGCCCGGGCTCAAGAGCCGGTTGCCGTCATGATTGGCTATCAGGAAGTGGATCTGCGCCAGAAAGTAAAGCAGGCCTGCGCCAGATGGAGCAAACAGCCGAGCTTATGGATCATGAAAAGGAAAACCGCCGTGCAGCTCGGACTTGTGGACCGAGTTGTAGAGGGTGCAGCGGAAAAGTGTTCAGATGTAGACCACAGCTTTCTTTGAGAGGTGGTTGTATTTGGACACAGTGCCTAGATGTGGCTATGTCGTAGAGTTAACTGTTATGCCCCTCTCTCGGCCTACTTTGCCGTATATTAACGCTTGACGTTATTAACGCGCTGCATCATTATTTTCCTATGATCATATCGTTCAAGTGTAAGGATACCGAGAAGCTGGCGAGCGGACGCCGCGTCAGACGCTTCGTCAATTTTGAGCGAGTTGCCTTGAGGAAAATTCGGCAACTCCAGGCCGCAAACCAGTTGGATGATCTTAAAGTACCGCCCGGAAATATGCTGGAGCCATTGCATGGTGACCGCCAAGGCCAGCACAGCATTCGAATCAACAGTCAGTTCCGGGTTTGCTTCCGCTGGACCAAGGCTGGTGCGGAAGATGTCGAAATTGTTGATTACCATTAGGAGGTAACTCATGCGCAACATTGAAGCTGTAACGCCAGGCGAGTTACTGAAGGAAGAGTTCCTTGAGCCGATGGGTATTACTCAATACCGCTTGGCTAAAGAGATTGGGGTGCCTGCTCAGAGGATCGGCCAGATTATTGCGGGAAAGCGTTCGATAACCGCAGACACGGACCTGCGGCTCTGTCGTTTCTTTGGTTTGTCCAATGGCTACTGGTTGCGAGCTCAGGCAGCCTACGACACTGAGATTGCGGAAGATGCCCTAGAGGATCAGCTGAAGAATATTCGTCCGTGGAATGCTGTATCCAAAATCGGTCACAGGGCATAACAATCGGCTGCACAGCGACCGATTTTCCGCCGCTTCGCGGCTCCAAACCGGC
>CAYXVO010000319.1:0-417 GCA_964467875.1 uncultured Pseudomonadales bacterium
GTGCCAGCGAGCGCGATCGTTCGACCGCTGATCGAAAGACAACCCTGTGTGAGCCATTTTTGTGGTTAGTCATTTTTGTGGTTAGTAATTTGTGGAGCGGCGTGATGCGCGTCCTGTCCGTGAATGTAGGAATGCCCCAAGAGGTGCACTGGAACGGCGAAATTATCCGCACGTCCATTTTCAAGCAACCGGCCCGGACCATTCTAGTCGGTCCAGCGATAACCCGAATCCGGAGGCGGAGGTTATACGACGGTATATGGCTAGGAATGAGCCTCCATGGACGAGGCATACTGACAAACCAGAAGAGGGTCGTCAGCCTGGTAGGGTTGCGGCATGCCCAGCCAAAATCCCTGTGCCCAGTCACATCCCAATTCCCGCGCAATCAGCCACTGGCTTTCACCCTGAATACCTTCGGCG
>CAYXVO010000319.1:427-4013 GCA_964467875.1 uncultured Pseudomonadales bacterium
ACCAACGAGCGCGTTTACTTTGTCGGTGCCCGTCCGGGTGCCAAGGCTGCGCCCCAGGGCAATCACGGTTTCCACGAAGCGCCGACTGCGATCCGTGGTTGGGTCATCGGCCCAGAAACGCTTGTCGATCTTAAGTGTATGGATTGGCAGGCTTGAGAGATGGGGCAGCGAAACAAAGCCCGAGCCCAGGTTGTCGATGGCGATGCTTACGCCCAGCTTGCCCAACTGATGGAGCATGTCGGCGCAGTCCGAGGGATAGCGCATCAACAGGGCCTCGCTGATCTCGATCTGCAGCTTGGCGGGATCGATCTGGTGCTGGCGCACATGGTATTCGATCTGCCGCGCCAGGTTGTCGTGCTGCCAGCGTCCCGCCGCGATGTTGACGCTGAGGGTCAGTTCCGGATGCGAAGCCGACCATTGCGCCAGCTGCATGCAGGCATGTTCGATCAGATAATCGTTCAAGGCTTCCAGCAGGCGCAGGTTCTCGATCATTTCCAGAAACTCGGTGGCCTGCATGTCGGCACCATCCAGGTATTTCCAGCGGCTCAATAGCTCAAACCCCGCCAGTTGCCGATCCTGAGTTTCAAACATGGGCTGGTAGTACAGCTGGATTTCCCGTTGCTCGATGGCGTATGGGAGCGCGGCTTCCAGGGCGCGCCGCCGCAGCCAGGCCTTTTTCTGGGCAAGCGAGAAATGGTGGTATTTGGCCCTCCCCTGGGTCTTGGCATCGTAGAGCGCGAGATCTGCGTACTTCAGGAGTTCGCGCCAGTTCATGGCGGTTTCTGGAAAGTGGGCAATGCCTAGAGAGGCGCTGATGGGGACCTGATGATGGCCGAGGGTTGCGGGTCGGTTGAGTTCGACCAGTACCTTATCGGCAATGACGTCGCTGGTATCGATACCCACATCCTCCAGCAGAACGACGAATTCGTCGCCCCCGAGGCGACCGACAATGTCGGATGCTCGCAATTGCGATTTCAGTCGCTGCGCCACGGCTTGCAGCAGGGCGTCGCCAACATCGTGACCCAGGGTGTCGTTGATGTTCTTGAAATGATCCAGGTCAAGGTAGAACAGGGCGCAGGCCTGGCCGGTTCGCTGCGAGCGCGCCACGGCCTGTTGCAGACGGTCCATGAAGGCTGCCCGGCTCAGCAGACCGGTGAGCGCATCGTAATAGGCCATCTGGTTCAGCTGGCGCTGCAGCTTACAGGTATGCATGGCGTGGTTGATGGCGCGGGTCAGGCCTTCCCTGGTCAGAGCATTCTTGTTCAGGTAGTCCTGGGCGCCGTGGTGCATGAGCTTTACCACCAGGCTTTCATCGCCTTGGCCGGTCAGTACCACGACGGGAATCAGATCTTCCGGATAGACGGCCTGCAGTTGTTTGAGAAAAGCGAGACCATCCATGCCGGGTAGGTTGTAGTCGAGCAGGCAGCAGGCGGGCTTGTTGGTCCGGATATACTCAAGTGCAGCCTCCGCCGACTCAACTTCGAGAATTTCGCTGAAGTTCGCGGCAATTGCCGATAGCAAGCGACGGTAATGAAAACGGTCATCCTGGGAGTCTTCAATTACGAGCAACACTGCTAACTCGTGCATCGGTCTTGGTTCCGGTTCGAGAGGAGATTTTTTCTAGTCGAGTATTGCACTAGTTAGCAAGCCCACCAATGTGTCTCTCCTGGGATACAGCTGTTGTTAGTTGGTAAATACCTACCTTTTAAATCACGGGAACTGATGGTGGAACCTCGATGCCATCGAAGAGGTGGTCCAACCAGGGAAAGCCGTCCCAGCGCCACCAGGGATCGTTATCCTCGCCGCTACCCGGCGCATCCTCGCCCGGCTTCTCGCCCGGACCATCGTCAGGCTTGTCACCTGGGTCTTCGCTAGCGGGTCCATCGCCGGGATTATCGCCCGAGCCACCACCGGGGCCTTTGTCAGGTTCATTGTCCTCATCATTGGGCGGAGCGGGCTCTTCCCCTTGATCTGGTCTGTCACCGTGGTCAGGGGACGGCGGATTCCCATCACCGGGGATGTCAGGTGTCACCGGTGGCGACGGGGGTTCCGGCAGATCGGACAAGGCGAGCCCGGTCAGCGTGACCGGATATTCTTCGATGCCACAGACGGGCCGCTCATAGGCATCGGTGACGCAACCCTTGAACAGGAGGCGGTCGTAGGATTGGTTGATCCCAATTTGTTGGCCGTTGCAATACAGGGAGTTTGGGCCGGGACTGCAGACCTGGTGTGCGCTCGCGCCGCAACCGTAGCGCTCGGGCAAGCGCTTGTCACAGGTCTGGCGAAACAGCACCTGTTCATTGTTCTCGGCGTCCGCCAGCAACACCTCCATCCAGTAATCGGAGGTGGGCGCGGTGTAGACCACGGACCAGGAGAATATCGTGTCCGGTGCGCCGGATTGCAGAGCAATGGTGTCTCCGCCGGAGATGGCTGACTGGTTGATGCGAAGGTAGCTGACCAGGTCACGGTCCTCGCGGCTACAACCGGACAGAACCAGCAGGAGGCCAACCGCTGAGCCGATCATACGTCCTCTCATATCAGCGCCTCCAGACCCAGAAGCCGCTGTTGGGCGGTATCCGATTGAGCGGCCGGATATTGCGCGCCCGGATGCGGGCCTTGATAGCGGGGTCAGCGGAGTAGGCTCGCCATTGGCCGTCCTGATAAGCCCAGACTGCCTGGTAATGGTCGAACAGTTTCATGTTGTTGATGGAGCGAGAGGAGCCCAGAAGCACCCAGCCGCTGCTTTTATGGTTGGCTGGTTCAAAGTTTTCGGCTGGCGGTTCGGCACCGGTCTTGTCGGCTCCCATGAAGACCGAACTCAGGATTGTGACCTCCTCACCTGGCGCCGTATCGGCGCTGCCGGGCAGCTCGGGGCCGCTGAACGCACAGTATTCGATGCGGGTGGCGGCATTTTCGGTGCGAAAGGCCTGGCTGCCTCCAACGATGGTCAATCCACGCAGGGTAAAGGTTCCGCCCGCTTGCTGGTTGTGGAGGACCAGCACCTCGCCTTGTTGGGTATCACCACTGATGACGACGGACGCGGGGTCGGATTCGCGGCCAACCAGGGTCAGGTCATAGCCTTCGGGACTATCGTAGATGAAGGGGCCACCATCCTCGGTGGAATAGGTGCCGGGCTGCAGGATGATAGTGTCGAGCGAGCCATTGTTCTGTGCCGCCTGCAGTGCCGTGCGTAGCGCGGCCGAGGTGCTGACGGAAAAGGTTTCGCCGTAACTGGGTGAGCACAGGGCCAAACCCAGTCCAATTAGTCCTGCCAGCTTGATCGAAGCCTGCGAGATAGAAATTTGCGAAATGGAAATTTGCGAAATGGAAATTTGAGAGATGGAAACGTGCGAGAGTGAAAAGCGCGAGATCGGAATTCGTCTTGATTTCATAGCGCGTCGGTATGCACCGCTCCTTGTGAATTGAACAGTCCTCGATGAATCCGGGTCCAGCGCCCGTCACGGATGACACTGGATGTGCAGACGGGTTACCACTGCATTCCGTTCCTGCTTGTATGGCGCCTTGCCAGTCGGGCTAGGCGATACAAGCGAGAAGCGGACTCCGGGCGTCTCTGTGATGCGCTTCA
>CAYXVO010000320.1:0-3996 GCA_964467875.1 uncultured Pseudomonadales bacterium
AATGCAGCTACCGCGGCAATCTGCGCCAGGCTGTCCACGTTGAACGGCTGGCGCACCCGATTGAGAACATCCGCTACCTGGGGATTGGACACGGCATAGCCGACCCGCAGCGCCGCCAGACCATAGGCCTTGGAAAAGGTGCGCGAGACAATCAGGTTGGGATAGCGCGGCAGGTACGACAATCCATCAGGGAAGCCGTCCTGTGCCACATATTCCACATAAGCTTCATCCAGCACCACCAGCACCCGTTCTGGCACCGCCTGCAGGAAACGCTCCAGCGCCTCGGCATCAAACCAGGTTCCGGTCGGATTATTGGGGTTGGCCAGAAAAATCAGCTTGGTGTGCTCAGTCACGGCCCGCGCCATGGCGTCCAGATCATGGCCGAAATCCAGCGCCGGCGTAACCACGGCGCGGGCACCAATGGCCTGCGCAGCGATCGGGTAAACGGCGAACGCATGCTGGGAGAAAATGATTTCCGACTGGGCATCGGCAAAGGCCCGGGCGATGATTTCCAGAATATCGTTGGAACCATTGCCGAGGGTTATCTGCTCGGGTCGCAGCCCAAACCGCTGCGACAGTTTTTGCTTGAGCGCAAAGCCGTTACCGTCGGGATAACGGGTCAGCTCCGGCAGAGCCCGCTGAATCGCCTCCAGCACTTTCGGGCTCGGGCCCAGGGGATTTTCGTTACTCGCCAGCTTGACGATATTCTTGATCCCCAGCTCCCGCTCCAGCTCGTCGACGGGCTTTCCCGGCACATAAGGCTGCAGTTTCTGCACACCCGCCGTTGCCAACGCGTAAAAATCAACGTTACCCGTATTCTCCGACCCTGCCTTCATAGTCTTTGTCACCCAGTTTTGGTTTGCCCGGCGCGCCCAGTGCGATGAATGTCTTCGATGCTCTAGCAGCTCTTACGACACACTCAATCCATGCACACATTTTCAAGCTGCTATTTTTACTCCCTCTCCCTTGACGGGAGAGGGTTGGGGAGAGGGTGGGAGCATGTATACTCATTGCTTCAAGCGGCTGCGCCGCTACCCCCTCTCCCTAGCCCTCTCCCGCGAGGGGAGAGGGAATCACTTTCGTGGTGAGCCCAAAAGCCGTATGCGCAAACTAGGTTACAGCACGCCCAGGGGATAAGACCCCAGCAACTTCAGCTCAACCGCGTCCTCGCTAATCTGCTGCAATGCCTGCTGCACGACCGGGTCGTCCACATGGCCTTCGAAATCGATGAAGAACACATAGGTCCAGGCGCCCGTCGGCGACGGCCGGGTTTCGATACGGGTCAGACTGATATCCAACCGGTGAAACGGCTCCAGCAGCGAATACAATGCGCCGGGTCGGTTCTTCATGGACACCAGGATCGAGGTCTTGTCCTGCCCGCTGCGCCCCACCTGCTCGCGCCCAACGATCAGGAAGCGCGTCGTGTTATCGGGACGATCCTCGATATTGCGCGCAACCGGGGTCAAACCGTACAGCTCTGCCGCCATATCACCGGCAATCGCCGCCGAGTCAGGCTCTTTTGCCGCACGCCGTGCCGCCTCCGCATTACTGCTGACGGCAACCCGTTCGATCGTCGGCCAGTGAGCATCCAACCACTGCCGGCACTGCCCCAGAGACTGCTGATGGGAGTAAATCCTGCTGACCTTGCTCATGTCCACGCCAGGCCCCACCAACAGATGGTGGTGAATTCGCAGCTGAACTTCACCGCAAATTTTCAAAGGCGATGCCAGAAACATGTCCAGGGTGTGATTGATCATGCCCTCGGTCGAGTTCTCGATAGGCGCCACGCCATACTGCGCCGCGCCCGCCTCAACCTCACGGAAGACCTCAGCAATGGTCGCCACCGGCGCTGTGTTCACCGAATTCCCGAAATGCTTCAGCGCCGCAGCCTGGGTAAAGGTGCCTGCAGGCCCGAGAAACGAAATCCGCAGGGGCTTCTGCAGGGCAAGACAGGCCGACATGATTTCCCGGAACAAACGGGCCATTTCCTCATTGCTGAGCGGCCCGCGATTACGCTCCATGACCCGACGCAAAACCTGAGCTTCGCGCTCAGGCCGATAAAACACCGCGTCGGTTTCACTCTTGTCCCGCAGTTTGACCTCTGCCACCTGCCTGGCGCATTCGGCCCTTTCATTGATCAGATCCTGAATCTGTTCATCCAGTTGATCGATTCGCTGGCGGAGCGCGCCAAGCGCACTGGCTTCATCACTCATAACCGGCGCTCTCTGCTATCCGTGAGTCTTTTCGAACTGGCGCATGAAGTCGATCAATGTGTCGACACCCGCCTCGGGCATGGAATTGTAGATGCTTGCCCGCATTCCGCCGACTGAGCGATGCCCCTGCAGATTGACCAGACCTACCGCTTCCGCCTCCGACAAAAACACTTTATTAAGCGCCTCGTCCCGCAGCGTGAAGGGGATATTCATCCAGGAACGGCAGCTGAGATCGATGGGATTGTTGTAGAAATCACTGCCATCAATGACCTGGTACAGCTTCTCCGCCTTGCGCCGGTTCACCTCGGCAATGGCTTCCACGCCGCCCTGGCGCTTCAGCCACTTGAATACCAGGCCCGCCAGATACCAGGCAAAAGTCGGTGGCGTGTTGTACATGGAGCCGTTATCGGCCGCCACTTTGTAATCCATCATCACGGGCGTCTCGGGCCGTGCCTGACCGATCAGATCTTCGCGCACGATCACGATTGTCAGACCAGCGGGGCCGATGTTTTTCTGGGCGCCAGCATAGATACAACCGAACTTGCTCACATCCAGCGGACGCGACAGCAGGTTCGACGACATGTCGGCCACCAGTGGCACATCCCCCACCTCGGGAATGTACTGGAACTCCACCCCACCAATGGTTTCATTGGGCGTGTAATGAACGTACGCGGCTTGCGGGTCCAGGTTCCACTGAGATGGCGCCGGGATCACCCGATAGTCTGCGGCCTTGGCACTAGCAACCAGGCTCACGTCGGCGTAACGGCGTCCTTCATCAATCGCTTTACGCGACCAGATTCCGGTATCGATGTAATCCGCCTTGGTGCGACCGCGCAGCAGGTTCAGGGGCACCATCGAGAATTGCGCGCTCGCGCCACCCTGCAGGAACAGAACCTTGTAGTTGGCAGGAATCCCCAGCAGGTCCCGAAAATCCTGTTCGGCCTCCTCTGCGATACCCACGAACTCGGCACTGCGGTGACTCATTTCCATCACCGACATGCCCTTGTTCCGCCAGTTCAGCAGCTCATCACGGGCTTGTTCCAACACTTCGGCCGGCAACGCCGCCGGGCCCGAGCAGAAATTATAGGATCGCGTCATACCAGCGGTTTCTCTCGCTATTCATCAATCTTCGGACGGCTCGTCACCGTCATCGCTTGCCACATCCGTGCCTGCATCGGATGCGTCAAAATCCTCGTCACCGGTGGTCGCCGCGGCATTCAAGGCCTCTACGTCACCTTCCTCGGACGGATCAATGGAAGGCTCCTCGACCCGCTCGACACCCACCAGGTTTTCATCGTCGGCCAGCTTGATCAGGCGAACGCCCTGGGTGTTCCGACCAGTGATGGACACCTCACTGATACGGGTCCGCACCAGCGTGCCCTGGCTGCTGATGAGCATCATTTCATCCCCATCGACGACTTGCAATGCGCCCACCAACTTGCCATTACGGTCGTTGATCACCATGGCGATCACGCCCTGGCCACCGCGTCCATGGAGCGGGTATTCGTCCAGCAGCGTACGCTTACCGTAACCACGCTCCGATGCCGACAAAATCTGTACATCTGGCTGCGGAATGAGCATGGAGACGAGGCGCTGCCCTTCCGGCAGTCGCATACCGCGAACACCTCGGGCGGTACGGCCCATCGGACGCACATGCTTCTCCTTGAACCGCAGTACCTTGCCACCATCGGAGAACAGCATCACTTCGCGGGCACCATCGGTAATGGCGGCGGAAATCAGGGTATCCCACTCTTCCAGACGCAATGCGATCAGACCACTGGTC
>CAYXVO010000321.1:0-3990 GCA_964467875.1 uncultured Pseudomonadales bacterium
CGGCTTGCCCTTGGCAAATGCAGCCCGCTTCAGGTTGATGAGCTGATCCATCTGCGTCGCCGGAATCTTGAAGTAGACGGCTTGGCCCGAGCGTTTCAGCACATAGTGATCGCCACTTTGCGCCTTGCCGAACTGGTAGCTGACCGGTGCGTCCTGGCCATCCAGCGACAAGTGTAGGCTCAGGGCTGGTTGCTCCAGACCAAACTCGGGTTTGGCCTCGCTACCCAGGGCCTCCTGGAAGCGCAGGTTACGCAGGCCGCTCAGCAGGTTCTGCACCGCTTGGTCATCGGTGATTTCCTGCTCGCCCAGACCCTCCAGTTGCCAGGACTCGCCCTGGCGCTGCAAGCTGAAGTCATCGCCTTCGATCTTCGACAAGTTGGCGGTATCCACCTGCACCAGGCTGGTATCCACCCAGTCCTGGGCCTGGACCGGCGCATCGTACAGATGCACCGGCAAGGCATAGATATCGGCTTCGGTATCCAGGCGCACATGGGTCTTGCGCATGTCGGGGGAGCTGCCGAGATACAGCGTCGTCAGTTTTTTGTCTCCCGCCAGCAGGGTGACCTTGCGCTGATACGTCCCCTCGGAGACCTCAAAGCGTTTGGCACTGGTGTCGGTAGACGCCACCGGCCAGTTGCGCTCCAGCTCCTTGAGCTTGCCCAGCAGGCCGTCCACCTTGGAGGTCTGCGCGTTCAGGTCGTGATAACCCGGAAGCTGCCAGTCACCATTTTGCTTGTGCAGCTCCAGCGCGGGCCTGTCCTTTTCCTCGATCCGGATCTTGTCGATCAGGTTGGTTTCGAGGGCCAGTAATGGCCCCTGTTGCTGACTCTGGGCCTGGGACCCGAAGTCATAGGTCAGTAGCACTGCGGCCACCAGTTGCAGGGCCAACAGGCCCGCCAGAATTTGCGTCTTATTGGCTTGCATGGACTAAGCCCCTCCCAGATTCAGCATGGCCAGATAACGTTTCTGCGCCGCGTTCTTGAACAGCCGGTACACACCCCAGAGAATCAGCAGGCCCAGCACCACCAGCCCGTAGTTCAGGTATTCCCAGAACCGCTGTTCCCCAGCGCTCAATGGCGGCAGGGTGTTGGCGAAGTTACTGCGGCTGCGGATGCTCAGCAGGCCCCGGTCTTCCAACGCCCAGTCCACGGCGTTCTGGGCCAGTTGCAGGGAGTTCAGGTACACCGCACGATCGGCCGAGCTGGTCAGGCTCAGAGTCTGGTCGCTGAGGAAATCGCTCGACGAGAACAGGATGATGCGGGCCGCATCCGAGGAGCGTTCGATGACCGTGCTCGCCACCGGCTTGTCGGATTCGGGTTCCCAGCGCGCGTTGGGATCTTGTTTTTTGGGCTGATCACTGTTCAGCAGTGGCGAGGACTGACCTTTGAAATAGGAATCAAACCGGCCTTCCAGGGCCACGCCCAGCAGTTGGCTGGCGATTTCGCCTTGAGGGCTGTAACCGGTGCCGCCGCTTTCGGTCATGCGTGGCACGATGTCCGTGGTGCTCGACAGCCAGGAGCCGGGAGAGCTGCGCAGCAACTCGGTGATCTGCCGTCCTTGCTGCTTCGCGTCATCCAGCTGGATCGGCGAGGCCCAGTTGATGGTGACCTGGGGCAGACCGCTGGTGATGGCGTTGTCCTGGTTCAGGCCGGCACCCCGGATATCCGAGAAGTAGGGATAATCCAGCAGGCTTAGCTCCTGAAACGTGAAGCTGCCGACGGTGCGGGTCACCGGCACCGGGAAGCGTACATTCTGCGGATCCATCACCATGTGTTCATCCAGCTTGATGCCCTGGTGTTCCAGCCAGGACTCCAGACCCGTACGCTGGCGCTTGCCAGTGAGCGAGGTGCGGGTCATCTCGGCGCTGAATGGTGAGGTGGACAACAGCACCGTGCCGCCTTTCATCAGGAACTGGTCGATGGCGAACAACTGCTTCTCGCCCAGATTCTGGGGCGCGGCGACCATCAGCAGGTCTGCCTCCGCTGGAACCTGGCCATCCTTGAGCGTCGTCGACAGCACGGTCATGCTTTCCTGCAGTTTCTGCTGCAACTGCTCAAAGGACTTCTGGAAGCCGCCGCCAAAGGCCTGCATCTGCAGGTCCGGCATGGGCGCGACCAGGGCGACCGTCTTGGTAAAGCCGCTGGCGAAACGCTTGAGACCGGTTTCCAGATTGCGCTTGAGGCCGTCCTTGTCGAGTGATTCAGGAATCGCCACCTGCACGATCTGCTGCGCATCGGCGAGCGTCAGGTAGAAATAGAAGCTGTCGTGGCTCAGCAGGCTGGTGGACATGGGCTGCATGCCGTACTGGTCGAGAATGGTCTGGGCCAATTCGCCATCGCCCGCCTGTGGATCTTTGATTTCAAAACTGAAGTTGGCGCCACCCTGCTGGTTCATTGCTTCCAGCACTTCGCTCAGCACGCCCTTGAACTCTGCCAGCTCTTGCGGCAGACGGTCATCGGCGGAAATGTAGCCGGTAAAGGTCACCGGGCGGGTGAGGGTGGCGAACAGGTCACCACCGCTCTGGAAGCCATAGAGCACCTTCTTGATGCTGCGAGTGATGTCGTACTCGGGGTTGCGCAGCTTGAGGTCCAGCTCCACCTGATTGCGCTCTTTCGCCTCCACCAGGTCGCGGAAATCCAGCACCTCAAACTGGTCGCCGTACTGGATCAGCACATTGAAATAGGAATTCACCAGGGAGGCCTGGTATTTGTCGGACACCTGGAAGGGCACCGGACGAATGCCGTACTTGGAGTTGGCTTCGTCTTCCTGCTCCGGGTGCTGCTGGGGATCGATGAACTCGACCCGTACCTGGCCCTTGCCGGCGATCTCGTATTCCTTGATCAGATCCCGCAGCTGTGGCGCCAGAGGTGCCAGCAGGGGGTGGGTCTTGGCACTGAAATAGCCACGAATCAGCAGCGGCTCGCGCAGCTGTTGCAGATAGGTCTCGGTGGCCTCGCTGATGGAATACATGTCGCCCCGGGTCAGGTCCGCCCGCAAGCTGTTGAGCGGGTTGAGCCAGAAGTTGGCGGCGATGAAGTTGGCGATGAAGAGTCCCGCGATGGCGTACCACTGACGATGGCTCTTGCGGTCACCGTCAGGAGCCCATCGCTGACGTTCCAGGGCCAGGATGTTGAGGGTCAGGAAAATGCCTACGATGCTCAGGTAGTAGTAGATATCCCGCACATCGATGACGCCTCGGGTAATGGAATCGAAGCGGGCACCGGTGCTGAATTTCTTCAAGATCTCGGCGACTTCATTACCGGTCAGACTGGTCAGCACACCCGCGCCCACCAGGTAGAACGCCATGCCGATCAGCACCGTCAGAATCAGGCTGACGATCTGGCTTTCGGTCCGGGCGCTGACATACAGGCCAATGGCGGTATAGGCCGCACCCAAAAACAGGGTAGCGACATAGGCACCCAACACGGGACCCCAGTCCAGCTCACTGATCAGTGACACCGTGATCGGCACTGGTAGAGTCAGGGTCAACGCCAGCACCAGCAGGAACAGGCAGGCCAGAAATTTGTCCAGCACGAACTGCAGGGTGCTGACCGGGAGTGTCATCAGGAATTCGATGGTGCCCTGACGCCGCTCCTCGCTCCAGAGGCGCATGGTGATGGCGGCGACCAGGAAGATCAGCAGGATTGGCATCCACTCGAACAGGGGCCGCACATCGGCGATGTTGCGGGAGAAGAAGGCTTCAACCCAGAAGAACACGAACAGGTTGACCGCCAGGAAAGTCGCCAGGAATACGAACGCCACCGGCGACGAGAAGAACAGGGTGAGTTCCTTGCGGGCGATGCGCAACACGCTGTGCTCAGGCTGCATGGGCTACCTCCGGCGCGGCTTGGTTGATTTCACGGAACAGGGTTTCCAGGTCGCGGATTTCCGGGCTCAGGGCGAATAGCTTGCCGCTGGCCTGGATCACCGCCTGGGCAATCTCGGCACAGGCGCCATGAATGTCGCTGCCAGGCTTGGTGGCCACCACAT
>CAYXVO010000322.1:0-3983 GCA_964467875.1 uncultured Pseudomonadales bacterium
ATCACGTGATTCCGCTCTACACCCCCGAATGCGGCCAGTGCAAATTCTGCCTGTCCGGCAAGACCAACCTGTGCCAGGCAATCCGGGTCACCCAGGGCAAGGGTCTGATGCCGGACGGCACCAGCCGTTTTTCCACGGGCGGCAAGACCCTTTTCCACTACATGGGCACTTCCACGTTTTCCGAATACACGGTGCTGCCGGAAATCGCCGTCGCCAAGATCCCCAAGGAAGCCCCCCTGGAGAAAGTCTGTCTGCTGGGTTGTGGCGTCACCACGGGCATGGGCGCCGTGCTTAATACCGCCAAGGTGGAGCCGGGCGCGACAGTTGCCATATTTGGCCTCGGCGGCGTAGGCCTGTCCGCCATTCTGGGCGCGGTGAAGGCGAAGGCGGGGCGGATCATCGGGGTCGATACCAATCCCGAGAAATTCGAGATGGCCAAGCAACTCGGTGCCACCGATTGTATCAACCCGCAGGATTACGACCGCCCCATCCAGGAGGTGATCGTGGATCTGACCGACGGCGGTGTGGACTACTCCTTTGAATGCATCGGCAACGTCAAGGTCATGCGCTCGGCGCTGGAATGCTGTCACAAGGGTTGGGGCGAATCGGTGATTATCGGGGTTGCCGGCGCCGGCGAGGAGATTTCCACCCGTCCGTTCCAACTGGTCACCGGCCGGGTCTGGCGCGGTTCCGCCTTCGGTGGTGTCAAGGGCCGCTCGGAGCTGCCTGGCTACGTCGACAGTTACATGAAAGGCGAGTTCAAGCTGGAGCCCTTCATTACCCACACCATGGGACTGGAAGACATCAACAAGGCCTTTGACCTGATGCACGAAGGCAAGAGCATCCGCACGGTCATCAAGTTCTAGTCAGAACCCGGACGAAGGAGCATTCCAATGAGCGACGCCCCGATCCAGGTTGCCAGCCAGAAAGCCTTTGGCGGCTGGCACCGGCGTTATCGCCACCAGCCCAGCTCGCTGAACTGCGAGATGGTGTTTGCGATCTACCTGCCGCCCCAGGCCGAACAGGGCCAGCGGGTTCCGGTGCTGTACTGGTTGTCCGGCCTGACCTGCACCGACGAAAACTTCATGCAGAAAGCCGGCGCCCTGCGCTGGGCGGCAGAGCTGGGCATCGCCATCGTGGCGCCCGACACCAGCCCCCGGGGTCCGGAGGTGCCGGGGGATCCCGACGGCGCCTGGGACTTTGGTCTGGGAGCCGGGTTCTATGTGAATGCGACCCAGCAGCCCTATGCCCAGCATTACCGCATGTATGACTATGTGGTTGAGGAGTTGCCGGAGCTGATCGAGCAGCACTTCCCGGTCAACAATCAGCGGGGAATCGCCGGCCACTCCATGGGTGGCCATGGTGCCTTGATCTGTGCCCTCAAAAATCCAGGACGCTACCGCTCGCTGTCCGCCTTTGCCCCCATCGCCAACCCCATGGACTGCCCCTGGGGCGAGAAAGCGTTCAGTCGCTACCTCGGCCCCGACCGGGAGCAATGGCAAGCCTGGGACGCCAGCGCCCTGCTCCAGTCGGCACCGGAACGGCTGCCGATCCTGGTGGATCAGGGTGATGCCGACAGTTTTCTGGACAACCAGTTGAAACCGCAGGCGCTCAAGCAGGCGGCGGACGCGGCCAATCATCCACTGACACTGCGGATGCAGCCCGGCTACGACCACAGCTACTACTTCATCGCGACCTTCATCGAGGATCACCTGCGCCATCACGCCCGAGCGTTGTTGGCGGCCTCCTGAACCCGGTGACCCGTTCTCAGTGTTGTTTGTGTGAGCCCCGGAATCAGGTTCACCACAAAGTAAAACGGGCCTGAATCTTCAGGCCCGTTTTGTGATTACCGCTTGGATTTTCGAACGCTTCAGGATTCGCTCTTGGTCAGCAGTGTTGCGACCTGGTCTGATCCATAAAAGCCCTCCAGACGCCGCCGCAGCCGCTGTTCGAGATAGCCATTCTGGCGCAGCTGCGCCAGAATGCGCGGCGCGAACGACTCGAACTCCTTCTCGATCATCAGCTCATTCACCCCAACGTCCTCCAGCAGCACCGTCACCGGCTCATCCCCGTATTCGGCATAGAAGGCATCCACCACCGTGCGACAAGCCGTCTTGAAATAGCCGGTGCGACGGAATTTGAGCCAAAATTCATAGCCCAGGGCGACGAATTCGCTGAGGTCGATCGGTTCCATGCCCTGCTGAAACGTCTTCAGCGGCTTGTCCTCGATGGCTTCCCACAAATCCATGATGCCATCGCGAAGCAATTCGTCGGTCAGCGCCTTCTCCAGGAAATTCTCGCTGCGCCCGATAAAGAAGCGGACATTCTTGGCGATGAAGGGCTTCAGGCTGGCCTCCAACCCACCCTCCATGGCCGGCACGGCCTTATCCACCATTTTCTTGCCGAACTTCATGATGGAGGACACGTCCATGCCCGCGATCTTACCGCTCAGCAGGTTGTTATTGGCCAGATAATGGACAATACCTTCATAGAGAACATGGGAGATCAGATCGGCATAAATCGGATGATCCAGGGCACGCTGCACCATGCGCCGGCGGTGGCTCTTCAGGCTCAGGATCTTCTCGACGAACAGCCCGAACTGCTTGGCGCTCATGATCTCGCGCAACTTGGCGTCCCGGTGCCCCTTGGACTGATACACCTGATTCGCCATGTCGCCGGCCATTTCCGCGATGCCACCGGCGATCCGGATATCGATCACATCCCGCTGAATCACGCCCATGATCTGCTCGGGCGCGACCCAGTCCCGCAATTTGACCTGCTTGAGCATGCCGAGCAATGCCGTCACTTCCTCATGCACGTCCCGCAGGAACTGATCGTCGCTGAAGTTTGCCAGTTCGTGTTGCAGATGCATTTCCAGCAGTTGCTGGGCCAGGCTGCCGGAAACCGGCGCCTTCGGGGCGCTGGATTTGGAAGCCTTCGCGGTGGCCGGTGCTTTCTTAGCGCCAGCCTTGCTCGTCTTGGCTGCCTTGGCTGCGGGAGTCTTCGCCTTTGACGCGGATGCGTCGGAGCCTGCCGCTGCCTTGCCAGTCTTGGCCGCCGGCTTTTTCTTGCTGGAATCGCCTTGTTTGCCCGCGGCCTTCGCCGCCGGCTTTTTACTGTCAGCCATCTAGATTGTCTCCTGCCTTATCTCGGGATCCCGGACTCCGCCAGGCATCTGCCTCAGGGCAGCACTCTGGCATCAATCCGGTGCACAGACAAGTCCTGCAGGAGCCTGCCGTTACCCTCTTTGCGACGCCTAAATCACAAGCCGACCCTTGAATCAAAGCCAGCATTTCACGCCCCGCCCGCTCAGGCAGCTTGTGCCGAAACCACCCGCAATTCCACCGGCGCCGTCACGGTCTTGGGCTCAACGCCCTTGCCCCGCACTTCTGGCGGAAGCGAGTAACGCAGAATCCGCGTCAGAACCGTCTTGTACTGATTGAAAAAGGTATCGGAATTGTAGGGTAGGCCGTATTTGGCACAGAGCGCTTCGATACGCGGTGCGATTTCCGCATAACGGTGCGCGGGAATATCGGGAAACAGATGGTGCTCGATCTGATAGCTCAGATGTCCGCTCATGATATGCAACCAGCGCGTGCCCCGGAAGTTACAAGACCCCAGCAACTGGCGGTAATACCAATGGCCGCGGCTTTCGTTCTTGCATTCCTCTTCCGTGAAGGTATGCACGCCCTCGGGAAAATGGCCGCAGACAATGATGGATGACGCCCACACATTACGTCCCAGGTTCGCCAGGAAGTTGCCGGCGATCACCTTGGGCGCAAAGGGGCCGGCCAGCAATGGAAACACCACGTAATCCTTGGCGAGCTGTTTCGCGGACTTCTTCAAGAATGGAATCAGGACCGGCTTGATTTTTTCGCGCAGGCTCTTCTCACCCGTGCTGATTTTTTCCCATTCCATTTCATGCACGGCCACGCCCCATTGGAACATCGCCGACAGGCTGGCGAACTTGAAGATCTGCCAGA
>CAYXVO010000323.1:0-3980 GCA_964467875.1 uncultured Pseudomonadales bacterium
CGGTTTCGCTGGAGGCATTGGAGACGTTACCCATCTTGTTCTTGAGTTGCTGGATTTGCAGTGGATTTTTGGTGCCGTCCGGGCGCCAGCGCGGCAGCAGGAAACAGGACAATCCACCCGGCGCCTGCGCCAGCACCAGAAAGGCATCGCACATCGGCGCCGAGACAAAGTACTTGTGCCCCGCCAGCGTATAAGCCTGGCCCGGCCCGCCGGCCCCCTGCGGATAGGCACGGGTCGTATTGGCCCGCACGTCGGAGCCACCCTGTTTCTCCGTCATGGCCATACCGATGGTAACCCCGGCCTTCTCATTGACCGGCACATTGCGCGGATCATACTGGCGCGCGGTAATCAGCGGCTCCCAGATTTTCGCCAGATCCGGCTGCTGGTGAAGGCTGGGAATGCAGGCATAGGTCATGGTGATGGGGCAGCCGTGACCGGCTTCCACCTGGGTATGGAGATAGTATTTGGCCGCCCGCACCACCTGGGCGCCGGCCTTGGGATCGGTCCAGGGCGACGAGTGCAATCCGTTCTCAATCGCCATCTTCATCAACTGGTGATAGGCGGGATGAAAATTCACCTGATCCACCCGATGGCCGTGACGGTCATGAGTGCGCAGTACCGGCTTGTTCTCGTTGGCCAGCTGGCCCAACTCGATGATCTCCGGCCGACCCACCAGCGCGCCGTATTCGTTCAGTTCAGCCTCCGCCCAACCACCACCTTCGCGCTGTACCGCCGCCTGCAAGACCGGGTCCTGCTGGTACAGGTTGTAGCTCTCAAGCCGCGGCGGCACGTTCTCCACCTGATGGGTCTCGGCACCATAGGGATCTTGCGCGGGCAGGATGGGTTGAATGGTCATGGCGGGTGCTCCTGGCGTGGTGATAGCGCGCGAGAACGTCGGAAGTGCATAACGTGCGCTGAGGCCTGTGGTTCGAGTCAAGCATGGTGTGGTGTGAGGGTCAAGCGGAGGCGAGTGATCCGCTAGCGTTGGTGCGGCATGGAGTGCGTCACAATGCCGCTAGGACATCGTCTCCTTTCCGGGTGGCCGCCGTTTTCACTTTTCTGATCCTAATGGTAATGAGTCTGCGGTCTGGTCGGAGCGAGGTGCATAACCGACGTGAAGGCACGTGAACTTCAACAGGTTGA
This sequence comes from uncultured Pseudomonadales bacterium, assembly GCA_964467875.1. Lineage (GTDB taxonomy): Bacteria > Pseudomonadota > Gammaproteobacteria > Pseudomonadales > Oleiphilaceae > JAEZAA01. The sequence continues at coordinate 1,144 of CAYXVO010000323.1, forward strand.
ATTACGCATGATTACCTGTAGTATGCGTAGTTATGCAAAATCTGCGTAATTATGCATAACTCTGGGGCACCTGATGGGCGACTGGCACTTTTCACGTACGGATCTGGCAGAGCGCTATCTGAGCTTGTTGGAGCTTGGAATCACATCAAGCTACGCAATCATTGCTCCACGTCGCAAGGGCAAGACCCTGTTTATGCTCCAGGATTTAATGCCCCTTGCACAACAAAAAGGATACCTCCCTGTCTACGCCAGTCTCTGGCAAAACATCAACGCTCCCCATGAAGGCATGATCGCCGCACTGGAGGAGGCGATTGCTGCACTTGATAAAAAGTCCACCCTCAGCCGCCTCCGGCAAGCGAAGGTGAGAAAGACCACCGTCAGCAATGATCTGCTGGGCAAGATGGAGATTGAGTTTGCCGATAACCCGGGCAAGCCAAGCAGTAAAGAGCTGATTTATCTAGAGCATCTGCTGAGCACACTGGAACAAAAGGCGGGCAAGCTGAGCGTTCTCTTGCTGATCGATGAAATACAGCACTTGGCCACCAGCAAAAATTTTGAGCCGCTCGCCCATACCTTGAGAACCATGCTGGATAAGCGCCAGGGCAAGGTGAAAAGCTTCTTTACCGGCTCATCCAAGCATTACATGGAGCTTCTGTTGAATGAGGCCCAGTCGCCCTTCTACCACTTTGCGGAAATCTTGCCGTTTCCCGACCTTGATGGACGATTCATTGAGTTTTTACGTCACAAGCTGGTGGCCGACTATCATATGGCTGTGCCTCTGCAACCTTTGAGTAAGGCATTTTCCAGCTTTGACTACTCACCCTATTGGATGATGAAGCTGATCGCCCACATGATCACCTACAAGGCGAACGCGGAGAAGGCAGAGGATCATGTGCTCCAGCTTATGGAAGCCGCCGAAGGATTTGAAGAAACGGCCAGAAAAATGAAGCCGATCGACCGCATTGTCTTCATGGCTCTGAGTAATGACCAGAATCCATTTTCCAAGGATTTAATGGCCCGTATTGACCGTGAAACCACGGTGAAGGGTGTTGCGTCCAACATTCAGCGGTCCATTCAACGACTCATGGAAGCCAATCTGGTCAGTCAGCTTCAGAAGGGGCTCTACAAGGTCGAAAAGCCAGGCTTACGAAGGTATTTGGAACAGTCTCAACAGAAGATATAGTCCGGCTAAAACGGCTCGATCGCGGTGTGTGATAACGGCGTCGAGCGCCAAGGAGAGGTTCATGGAGACATCGAATTTTGATTTTCAGCCAACCCTTGCAGGCGAGCTGGTCACACTTCGTCCGCTTACGGCAGATGACTTTGAGTCCGTTTACACGGCAGCAGCGGACCCGCAAGTATGGGAGCAGCATCCCGATCCGCTGAGGTATCAGCGAGACCGGTTTGAGAGCGACTTCTTTGCGGGCGCCGTCGCCTCCAACAGTGCGTTTGTGGTCACGGATAAGGCGACGGGCACGGTTATAGGATCGTCACGCTACTACGAATGGAATCCTACCACGCAAGAGATCGCCATCGGCTACACCTTCCTGGCCAGAAGCCACTGGGGTGGGGTCTTTAATCGGGAAATGAAGGCGCTCATGCTCAGCCACGCATTTCGGTGGGCGAAGGTTGCTTGGTTTCACATCGGTGCGGACAACTGGCGCTCCCGGAAGGCCATCGAAAGGATTGGTGGTCGATACTCCAATGAAGAGGTGAAAGTCATTCATGGTGTCGAGCAGCCCTATGTCTACTATCGGATTGATTCATCAGTTTGATTCGTGCGTTAGGCATTCAGCGACCATGTGGGCTGAAGCTAAGCGAGTGGAATTGAAACCACCAATTAACTCCTAAAAACAGAGAAATCTCATGCGTAAGTTTCACATCGCTATCGGCGTGGCGGATATCGAAAGATCAGTAGCAGACTATTCCGAACGCTTGAGGGCGTCGCCCGTTGTTGTCGTTCCCGGCGAGTATGCGCTTTGGCGAACAGAGCACCTGAATGTTTCGATTCGCAAAGTTGAATCGGAAGAAGCCGGCAAAGTACGACACCTGGGTTGGGAATCCGAGCATGCCCCAGGTTTTACCACTGATACGGACTGCAACGGGATTCTCTGGGAGAACTTCAGTGCTGAACAGCAGGCCAATGAAATTCAGGAGATATGGCCTGACGCTGGGTATGTTGGCTAGAACAAGAAAAAAAGGGGGGGCAAGTCACCCCCTGAATCAGTCTGAGGAACAGGTTCTGACGGTCGACGGATAAATCCGACGGCATCAGGGCCGGTCGGAGCCTATTAACGAGTTACGCCTCCAGTTCGTCCAGCGCTTTCTGGGCGCCGGTTAGTTCGCTTAAGAACCAGGGCGCTTCGGCGCTGGGGCTGGCGGCGCAGCGATAAATCTCATGGGAGATCCGCTCCACCTGCTCAAAGCCGCTGGACCGTAGCATGGCTTCCACGCAGGCATGGTTGGGCGCCCACCAGTTGGTGGGATCATTGGCCAGACGATGCTCGATAAACGACATGCGCGGCCAGCCATCTTCCTGCAGCACTTCCCGCTGGTGCAGGGGGTAGTTTTCCTGGGGCTCCAAGACGCTCTCGCCGGGCGTGGTCAGGGTCTGAAAGATCATCATGCCCTTGGACCGGCGGCGCACGATATCCAGTGCCAGCAGAGGATAGCGCAGGTGATAGAGCACTCCCATGAACCAGATAAGGTCGAACTGGCGTTGCCAGTGCGCCAGCTGGTAGATGGGCATCTGGTGGAATTCGATCTGTTTGTCCAGGCCATGCACCGAGGCGGCCCAGCGCGCCTGGCGCAAGTAATGGGGGTCGATATCGATGGCC
>CAYXVO010000324.1:0-1415 GCA_964467875.1 uncultured Pseudomonadales bacterium
GCCCACCAGCACGCCGACCTTGTTGATCTTCTTGGCAACGGCCATCACGGTCGCTTTGACTTCATCGGAGGTTTGGCTGCCGCGTACGTTCTCCAGCAACTTCATGACGTTGGCCGGGCTGAAGAAGTGCATGCCCACCACATCCTCGGGACGTTTGGTGGCGGAGGCGATCTCGTCGATATCCAGGGTGGAGGTGTTGGACGCCAGGATCGCGCCTGGTTTGCAGACGGCGTCGAGCTTGGCGAAGATTTCCTTCTTGATGGCCATGTTCTCAAACACGGCTTCGATCACCAGATCCACATCCTTGAAATCGTCATAGCTCAGGCTGGTCTGGATCAGACCCATGCGCTCTTCCACCTGGGCCTGGGTCAGCTTGCCCTTCTTGGCGCTGTTCTCGTAGTTCTTGCGGATCACGCTCAGGCCACGGTCCAGGGCTTCCTGCTGCACTTCGACAATCACGGCAGGAATGCCCACATTGGCGAAGTTCATGGCGATGCCGCCGCCCATGGTGCCGGCGCCGATGATGCCGACTTTCTTGATCTCACGCGCGGGCGTATCCGCCGCCAGGCCCGCCACCTTGGAAGCTTCGCGCTCGGCGAAGAAGGCATGGACCAGACCGGCGCGCTGGGGGGATTCCATGCAAGCCTGGAACAGTTCGCGCTCTTTCTTCAGGCCGTCTTCAAACGCCAGGTTGAACGCCGCTTCCACCGCGTCCACGCACTTGAAGGGCGAGAACAGGCCACGCGCCGTTTTCTTCAGGCTGGTACGGAATTCCTCGAACACCGCCGAACCCTTATCCGCCGCCACTTTGTCGGTCAGATCACGCACCCGGCGTGGCGCCAGGTTGTCAGCAATGACCTTCTCGGCCAGGGCCTTACCGGCGGCCAACACGTCGCTGCCGTCCTCAACCGCATCCACAATGCCAGCGGCCAGGACATCCTTGGCGCCGACGAAGGTGCCGGTGGTGATCATCTCCAGCGCTTTTTGGGCACCGGTCAAACGCGGCAGACGCTGGGTGCCGCCTGCACCGGGCAACAGGCCCAGCTTCACTTCCGGCAGGCCTACTTTGGCCGAGGCCAGGGCAACCCGGTAATGGCAACCCAACGCCAGCTCCAGGCCACCGCCCAGGGCAGTGCCGTGCAGGGCGGCAACGATGGGTTTGCTGCTGGCTTCAAAACGGTCGATCACGCTGGGCAGTCCCGGCTCCTGCAGGGGCTTGCCGAATTCACGGATGTCGGCACCGGCAACAAAGGTGCGGCCTTCGCACACCAGCAGCAGGGCCTTGGCCTCGGCGTCCGCCTCACCCTGGGTCAGGGCGTCCAGCAAACCGCTACGCACGGCATGACCGAGCGCGTTGACGGGGGGATAATTGACGCGGATAACGCCGATCTGGCCTTCACGGGTATAGGTTACGA
>CAYXVO010000324.1:1425-3967 GCA_964467875.1 uncultured Pseudomonadales bacterium
GGGACATGCATCCTCCTCAATCTGGATATGACGCAGGGGCAGCAGCTTTGATGCGGACGTTGACCCTGTTTCTGGCGAATTCCGAAATAGACTTCAAATCGGAATTATGTTTTGACTAGCGAAACTATAGAACGATTTAAATACAAATGCCCAGACTCTTTCAATACCTGTGCATGAATTCGTTACAGAATCGCACGCCTGGCATGCTTGGCGCGCACGGACGGAATTCGAAGAAAAGGTGGAATCTGACCATTCGGGCTCGCGACGCAGGCCATAGCAAACCTTACAGTCCAGCGAACCGGGTCCGGAGAAGATGTGTATAGAAGATGGGGGTAAAGGCAGGGAAAAACCGGTGCGGCCAACGCCGCACCAGGTGGAGACTATGACAGGAAAATCAGACGCCGAGGGATTCGATATCGCTGGCCAGCATCGCCAGCTGATGGGCGATGGAGTTTTTCATGTCGTCAGCGGACACCAGATAGGACGGCGCGGAACAGGTCAGCGTCATGACGGTACCGTCCGCCAGAAACACCGGCACGCCGGCGGCATTGACGTTACGGTCCCATTCGCCCAACGACAGGCAGAAACCATACTGGCGATACTCTTCCAGCGAACGCTGGATACTGTGTTCCAGCTCGGGCCAGGCATCCCCGTGTTTCTTCTCCAGGGCCGCCATCATATGCGCCCGCTCATCCTCGCTGATCGCCGCAAGGTAGGCCCGGCCAGCGGCGGAGCTGACAATCGGCAGCTTCAGTCCCACTTCCATGCGCAGCAGGGAGGCGTCCGGTGGCAGCCGGTTCTCCACGTAAATCATGTTAAGACGGTCGCGGCAGGTGAGCCCGACCGAGGCATGGGTCCGCCGCGCGAACTCATCCATGTAAGGTTTGGCGAGCTGGCGCACCCGCAGATTGGAGACGTAGGCATAGCCCAGGGCCAAAACCCCGGAGCTGAGCTGGTACTTCTCAAGCTGGGTGGAATAGCTGAGATACCCCAGCTGGGTAAGGGTATAGGTCATGCGCGACACCGTTGGCTTGGGCAGCCCGGTAATCCGCGCGATGTCCTGGTTGCCAAGAATCACCGAACCCTGACTGAACGCCCGCAGCACATCCAGCCCACGCGCCAGCGCCTCGACAAACTTCCGGTCTTTCTCCCCGGTTCCCCGTGCGTCCAGAACGTCCGCCGCGATTGCGGCCTTCTTGCCGGCAACCGCCCTTGGCTTGGCGCCTGCGGGCTTGGCTTTGAGGGCTGCGGCTTTTGTATTCTTGGCGGTACTCATAAAAATCGTCGTCCTAGGGTGCCGGCAGTGCACCCTCCTTGTCTGTTTAATGGTTGCAAAACAACGTATTTGACTGCAAAGCAACCCGTGTTACGGCAATTCATCCCACATCAGTGAGGACATCTCGATATAGAAAATGAATGCATGATGAAATGTTATTTTAGCGGGCGATCAAACGTACAGCCACTGACACATCAATAACCAAAAATAAGATACAGCCGTTCAAGGGCGCTACCTGGCCTCGTCGAAGCGATATCGCACCCGTTTGCAGCCCTCGCACGCGCTTGCATCAAGGTCTATAGTCAGTTAAAAATGATACTTTATTCTGCACAGCGAAACAATAATACTGTAACATTTTGTATACAGCGAATTGTATGCAGTGAACCTGGAGCCATTGATCATGAAAGTACTTCTGGTGACCGGAGACCCTAAGCCGGAACGTTGGACCGTTCCCGTGCAAGCCTTGCTGCCCGGGGCCGAGATTCACGTCTGGGATCCGGCGGCATCCGCCTGCGAGGCGGATTATGCCATTGTCTGGCAGCCCCCTGCCGCGCTTTTCGAGCGGGAAACGCAACTAAAGGCGGTTTTTAATCTGGGCGCGGGCATCGACGGACTGCTGCAGGTACCGAACCTGCCGCGCCACATCCCCGTGGTACGGCTGGAAGACGCGGGCATGTCGGTGCAGATGGCGGAGTATGTGGCCTACCATGTGATCGGGCTGAGCCGCGATATGGAAACCTACGAGTCCCAACGGGCCCAGGGGATCTGGAGAATCCACCGCCCCATCGAGCGCGCCAAATGGCCGGTCGGCATCCTGGGGCAGGGCCATATCGGCAAGCGGGTAGCCCGCACGCTGGCCGCGCTGGATTACCCGGTCGCTTGCTGTGCCCGCAGCAGTCACCAGGTTGAGGGTGTGGAGATCTTCGCCGGCCAGGACCAGCTCAAGGCATTTCTGGGCCAGACCCGGGTGCTGGTCAACACCCTGCCACTGACCGACGAGACCCGCGACCTCCTGAACTACGAACTGATGACCAGCCTCCAGCCCAACGCCGTTATCATCAACGTGGGCCGTGGTGAGCATCTGGTGGAGGAAGATTTGTGCCGCGCCATTGAGGACGGCCACGTCAGCCAGGCGGTGCTGGATGTATTCCGCCAGGAACCGTTGCCGGAGGATCATCCGTTCTGGCGCATCCCACAGATCGCTATCACCCCCCACGTTTCGGCCCGCACCCTGCGCGATGACATGCTGGCGCAGATCACCGGCAA
>CAYXVO010000325.1:0-3952 GCA_964467875.1 uncultured Pseudomonadales bacterium
CGGTGCAGCTAGCGCGCCACCGAAAAACTTTCGCCGCAGCCACACTCGGCGTCGACATTGGGATTGTTGAATTTGAACATGGAGTTCAGGCCTTCCTTGACGAAATCGATCTCGGTGCCGTTGACGAACGGCAGACTCTTGGCGTCAACGAACACCGAGATACCTTCGCCAATGACGAACTCCCGGTCATCGCTGCTGGGCTCGGTGACCCAGTCCAGCACGTATTTATAGCCAGAACAGCCACTGGCCTTGATGCCGAGGCGCAGCCCGCACGCGCCGGCACGGTCGGCCAGCTGCTTGCGGGCGTGCCGCAGGGCTGGTTCCGTCATCTGAATGCTGATTGTCGGCTGAAACTCTTGAATGGCCATAGGTTCGTCAGACTCGCTCAACAGATGGGTTTCGCTCACACAAACAATTTCTGAATCTTGCGGATTGCCTGGAACAGGGCATCCACTTCTTCCAGCGTGTTATAAAACGCAAAGGAGGCACGGGTGGTGCCGGGCACGCTGAAGTTGTCCATCAGAGGCATACAGCAGTGATGCCCCGTGCGCACGGCAATACCCTGCTGATCCAGCAAGGTGCCGAAGTCGCTGGGGTGAATGCCTTTGACGGTAAAGGAGCACACCGACACCTTGTCAGCGGAATCGCCCACCATGTGTAGGCCCGGGATGTCGCGGGCCAACTCGCGTGCCCGTTGCAGCAACTGGTGCTCCTGGTCTTGCAGGTCCTGCCAGTTGAACTGGCTCAGGTAGTCGATGGCGGCGCCAAAGCCAATGGCTTCGGCAATGGCGGGTGTACCGGCCTCGAACTTGAACGGCAGCTCATTGAAGGTGGTTTGATCAAAACTGACACGCTCGATCATCTCGCCTCCGGCCTGCCAGGGCGGCATGACGTTCAGGAGCGACTCACGCCCGTACAGCACGCCAATGCCGGTGGGACCAAACATCTTATGGGCGGACAGAGCGTAGAAATCGCAGCCCAGGTCCTGCACGTCGATGCGCAAGTGAGCCATGGCCTGGGCGCCATCCACGAGGGTGACGGCGCCGGCCTGCTTGGCCAGATGCACGATTTCCTTGATGGGATTGATGCTGCCCAATGCATTGGAAACGTGAATCACCGCCACCAGCTTGGTGCGCTCGGTGAGCAGGTTGCGGTACGCATCAAGATCCAGGCTGCCGTCCTTATGGACCGGAATGACCTTGATGATGGCCCCTGTCTGTTGGGCCACCAGTTGCCAGGGCACGATATTGGAGTGATGCTCCATGCCGCTGATGATGATCTCATCGCCCGGCTTCAAATGGGTGCGGCCGTAGCTGTAGGCCACCAGGTTGATGGCTTCGGTGGTGCCCCGGGTCCAGATAATCTCATCGGGCGAGGCGGCATTGAGCCAGGAACTCACTTTCAGGCGGGCCTGCTCGAATCCGCGGGTCGCACGGTCACTGAGACTGTGGGCGGCACGGTGGACGTTGGCGTTGTCGAAACGGTAGTAGTGGTCCATCGCCTGCAGCACCGCTTCCGGCTTCTGGCTGGTGGCGGCGTTATCCAGATAGACCAGGGGCTTGCCGTTGATCTGCTGGTTCAGTGCGGGAAACTCACGACGCACCTCGGTGACATCGAAAACGCGGCGAGGTTGCATGGCAGCGGTCATGACTAGATCTCCTCGGCGAGCAGTGAATCGGGTGTGACCAGATGGTCGTGGAAGCGTTCGACCCAGCGAGCGGCGTAGTCCCGCACCGCTTTGAGTGGCATTTGGTCCAGCACTTCGTAGACGAATGCATCGCTCAGGATCTGGCTGGCATCGTTGACGCTGATGCCCCGGCTTCTCAGGTAAAACAGGGCATCCTTATCCAGCTGACCGACGGTGGCGCCATGGGCACACTTGACGTCGTCGGCATAGATTTCCAGCTCTGGCTTGGTATTCACCTCGGCGGTGCGCGACAGCAACAGGTTCTTGTTGCTCATTTCCGCTGACGTCTTCTGGGCGTGTCGATGGATATGGATGCGGCCGTTGAAGACGGCGCGGGCCTCGTCACGCACGATGCCCTTCACGGATTCCTGGCTGGTGCAATGGGGTGCCTGGTGCTCGAGCACCGTGCGAAAATCCACATGTTGCTTGTTGCGCCCCAGGTAAATGCCGAACAGGCGGGCGCTGGCGCCGGCCTCGGCGAGATTCACCTGCAGGTCGCGCCGCTTGAGGCGACTGCCCACGGCAAACTGGTGGCTCTCGTACTCGGCGTGTGCGGCCAAAGAGACCTGGACGTTGCCCACGTGCAGCACCGACTCGGGCTCCAGGTTCAGCTGATAATGGGTGAGCTTGGCACCTTCCTGCACCTGCACTTCCACCACGGTATTGGAAAACACCTCGGCGGAGTCAGACCGACCCAGATGCTGCTCGATCAGCGTGGCCTGGGCATGGCGCTCCAGCAGCACGAACAGGCGTGGTTGGGCGGAAAAGCTTTCGCTGGCCGCGCCATGGTCGAACACCACCTGAATCGGCTTGTCCACCACCACATCCTTGCCAATGCGCAAGAAGGCACCGTCCTGCAGCCAGCCGCTGTTGAGCAGGGCAAAGGGATGCAGTTCCCCCTGGACCAGGCTGCCCAGATGCTGGCGAATCAGTTCGCGCTGTTCGGCATTGGCCTGGCGAAACGGAATCAGCTCGAAAGGTAGTCCGTCCAGTGCCGAGCGCTGGCTATCCAGGACGCCGTTGTGAAACACCAGACGATAGCTGTCGAGCCCTGGAATGGTAGCGTCGGAGCCAGTGTCCTGAACCGGTCCTGGGCGCAGGAAATCACCCTGGATCAGGGGATAGATCGAGGTGTATTTCCAGGCTTCGGTCTTGCGCTGGGGAAACCCGGTGCGGGCCAATTGCTCAAGCCCTGCTTCGCGCACGGGTTGCAGCCAGCTCAGTTCCTGCGCCAGCGGTGCCTGTTGCCGGGCGGCCTCGATACTGCGGATTTCAAAAGTTTGTTCGGTCATGCCAGGTGATCCTCAGGCCGTCGTCGCATCGGACAGGAGCCAGCCATACCCTTTCTCTTCCAGTTCCAGCGCCAGTTCACGGCCGCCGGACTTGATGATGCGGCCATTCGCCAGAACGTGCACATAATCCGGCACGATGTAGTTCAGCAGGCGCTGGTAGTGGGTCACCATGACCACGGCCCGATCGGGGCTGCGCAGGGCGTTGACACCATTGGCCACGAGTTGCAGGGCATCGATGTCGAGGCCGGAGTCGGTCTCGTCCAGCAGCGCCAGCTTGGGCTCCAGCATCAGCATCTGCAGGATTTCGTTGCGCTTCTTCTCGCCGCCCGAAAAGCCTTCATTGACTCCGCGCTTGAGAAAGTCTGGGTTCAGGTTGACGATCTTGATCTTTTCCCGCGCCAGCTTGAGAAAACTGCCGGCGTCTATTTCGTCTTCGCCGCGGTGCTTGCGGAGGTTGTTCATGGCGGTGCGCAGGAACTGCAGATTGCTGACGCCGGGGATTTCCACCGGATACTGGAACGCCAGGAAGATCCCTTCGCGGGCACGCTCCTCAGGCGACATTTCCAGTAGGTCCTTGCCTTCGAAGCTGACTTCGCCGCCCGTTACTTCATAGGCTTCGCGACCGGACAGGACATGGGTGAGGGTGCTCTTGCCGGAGCCGTTAGGACCCATGATGGCATGGACTTCACCGGGCCGGATGGTCAGGTTCAGGCCCTTGAGAATCTCCTTGTCGTCGATCTTCGCTTTCAGATTCTTGATTTCTAGCATGTTTGATCCGCACCGCGTCTATATATGGGTCTGGGTCGACCGCAAAATCCCATGGTTCTCATCATCCGGCCGCCACTATGCTGTGGCTTGGCTCCGATTCGTTCTTTATATCTATTCGTACATCAGTCGAGGCGCGAGGCACCCTGAATCAACCGACCGAGCATTCCAGGCTTACTTCCAGCAGTTTGGTGGCTTCCACCGCAAA
>CAYXVO010000326.1:0-3933 GCA_964467875.1 uncultured Pseudomonadales bacterium
TGTTCTACAACATTCTTCTGAGCTGGCTCGTGATTCACCGCACCAAACGCCAGAGCGACCGGTTCCTGCTCTACACCATGACCCTGAGCATTCTTCTGCTGAGCGTGACCCTCGTTACCCGGGTTATGCCCTAATATAGGCCCCCATCAGAACCGAAACCGGAAGGGGCAATCACAACCGGCCGGGCTCCACTGTCTGCCAACGGCATCAGAGCATCAGTTTCTCAACAACATCCTGCTCCAAAATCTGCTCGGCCACTGCCGGAGTCAATTGACGATATGTGTCGCCCTGGAGCACCCAAAACCATCGACCTTCATCATCATCGACGTAATCTGGCACCTCATAAGCTGCTATCAGGCTAATCCCCTCTAGGGACAGCAGCTTTCTTAGATTCTCGAAGTGCCAGTGCTCCTGGTCGAACCAGGACAACCAGACCCGGGCGCCGTTGGCCTCCACTTCATTGGGAAACTCAATGAGTTCGACAACCCGGAAGAGCGGGAGAAAGTCGGGAGAAACATCTTCCTCGAACAGCGGCCGCGTATCGCGTGCCACTTGCCGAGCCAGTTCGGTGGCAAGCTCCGCAGACGCGCACTGGAGCAATACATTGAGCTGATAGGACATGGCGCTTACGCATCCGCGCCCGGTTGAGGAATATAGGCCCAGTTGCTCCGAATCTCGGCCTCTTTCTCCACCAGTTGTCGCGCCAACTGGCGGGCGACTTCAGATGTCGTTGGCTCGGCCAGCGCCGTCTTTGCGGCTTCAAGCAGCGTATCCACCGTCGTGCGACGTAACTTCCACTTCTCCGGCAGGGCGTATTTCAACGCGGAAACGAAGTAATCGAACGTTTCTACATAGCCATGATAGTCCCTCTCACCCTGCAGGACCTCCATGGCTCTTGTCGTGAAAATTTCACACCAAAAAGTAGGCTCAGAGGAATATGTTTCCACCCCTGGCCCACTCTGCTCCTGGAGAACACGATAGGTATCGCCCAGAACGCCTTCGACAAAATAGCGGATCTGATCACGCTGCCAACGAAGTCCATCGCCATATTTGGATGCAGTCCCAAGATATGAACCAAATACCTTTGCCCGTCCGCCGGTGCTGAACACCTGGCTATGAAAAAATGTTCTGGCTGTCTCCGCAGAATCAATCGGGGTCAGGAAAAAAAGGATGCTCTCACTGATGTAGCCGTCTTTCTTTCCATACAAAAAATACTCAAGGTATTCTTTGCGCTCAGCAGCACCGAATTCGCTAAAGCCCTGACTGACGAGATGCCGCCAGTCCTCCTTCCGCGCATTGAGCCAGGTCTGATCGTCCGTTTTCCAGAGGTAATGGAATTCCTTCAGGGCTTCATTTCTGTAGTTGAGCATCACTGTATCTCGCAGGTGTTCTCGAACATGCTCTCTGGAAATTCGATGTTCGCCACATAGTCTCTTACGGCGTCGACTTCCGCACCGAGAACCCAATCAGCCGCCTTATTCTCAAGCCAGGACAGACCGGGGATATCGATCAGGAGCAGCTCAAATGGTCCAAGCATTCCGAGCATCTCATCCGTGATTCTCTCGCGAAGCTGTTCAACCGCCTCTTCCGTCAGTTTGCCAGCGTTGATCTCTTGCTGTAACTGCACAAAAGCATTATTGCCAAACTCTCCCAACACCAGGTCCTTTAGCCTTTGCCCTGCACTCTCACCGGCTTCTATGGCAAAGAACGTGGGCAGCGTAAAAGGAACGACCGAGCTTTTTCTGAAGTCAGCGAAACTGTGCGATACCTGATCTGTCGCGTGTTTCGTGTCATGCTCTGACACCCCATAACCAACCGTGGTCTTAAACGCCCTGAAATTCATTTTTTCAGGCGCTGAGGCCATGAATTTCTGCAGCGCGCGAAACTGTGGTGTCGGCGCCTTTACCAGCCCATCTTCATCAATCCAGGGTGTAGCGACATTGCGGGTCGTCGGCTTTTTCTCCAATCCGTACTTCCCATTCCTGTCTTTGACCAGAGCGCGCCAAGACCGCTGTCCACCCTTCCAAACCTGGATCCAGGCACGATGCCTTTTCGGCTTTGCGTTTTGTGGCCCCTCCTCCTGCTTTCTCCAATAATCCTCGACGAGGTCATCCTTGGTTGCCACATAGTCCAGGAAGTGCTGCCGATGGGCCATGGTACGAAAATCCAGCCGTCCCCCAGTACTGCCGTCCCATGTCTTGAATCTCGAACCTAGCTCGCTAGAGCCGGGGCGCATATAGGCGGGATCATAGCGCCATGATTTTGCCTCGATCCAGTAACGTTCGCTTTCGCCACTTCCCGCCAGAACCAGATCGGGCTTGCGTTGATAGGGACTCCCGCCCACATTGACGAACCGGCCTTTGTTGTCTTGCATAATCGGAACTTTAATTTGATCTTCGCCCTTCCTGGGATCGGATAACAGAATCTTAAACTGTTCCGAGTTTGCAACGCCCACACTTCCGCCAAATTCAAACAGCGCGTGATATGCAGCCGTTGTCAGCAGCTCAAATGCCTTCCCATGGGCTTGATAAGAGATGGTGCAGTTTTTTGCCTGATTCTGGGCACTGGCCTCATCAAGATCACCTTTGTTCGCCAACCCCATTGCCGCAAACCAGATGGCCATATCCTGCGCCACGGTATCGCTAACTTGAGGCTCAAGCGTTTTGCAGCCATCACAAAGCTCGGATCCATCCAACCGAGACGCCAGATACGCCAATGCCGGCAGCATTTCCTTCGCCGTGACACGTGAGGTCGTTCCGCCCTGCATGAACGCCACAAAGTTGGCCGGAGCTCCCCCGGCGCCCTTGCGAATCGCTTGCTTCAAGACGACCAGTAGCGCCCGGATTCCATAAATCGCAGGGCCTGCCGCATGGGCCTCGGGAAACAGCGAAAAGGTCAGCTGGTTATTCATCACGGTCTGCGTCGCCGACGGGAACAGCTTCTTGTATTCCAGGGGCGCCTGCCGCAGCCCTGCCAACAGCGTCGTTGCATAGAGCGTCAATAACTCGGGCTCGCTACTGATATCCGGATCAACCGCTATGAATGCATCCAGGAACTCCGCCATCTGCGATGCAGTCGCACGGCAGGGTGTCAATGAGAAGGACAGCGGTGTGCCGGTATTGATATCCGGCGTGACCTTGTCGCAGGTCATCTCAGGACGTGGAATAGGGATCGTATCCGTCGCCCACCCATTGGCCGGCAATGACAGGATTCTGAGCCAGCTCCAGAAGTCTGTGCGATTCTGGATGGCGTTGCCGATCAGTTGGGCCAAATCAGAACGCGTCTGAGTCAGTTCACCCCATACCGTCAGGCCAGTAATCATCGAGCTCATCCAGAAATCGTCGCCTTGGCTCGCCTGTACGACCGCCTCCTGCAGATACTCCAGTGCGAAAACCACCAGATCGTCTCTCTGCTGATTGGCGAAGTAGCGCTGCATCTGCACAACTTTCTCCACCAATGGCCGGTAATTCGGATCGAAGCTGATCCAGGCCAGATTGGCGATGATGTTTTCCCTCGCCACCTCAATCGCAGGTTGCGTGCTAAAGCGCTGGACAAAGGTGCCAACTCCCTGACGCGGGTCTGGGAAAAGACCGTCCATGGGCATCGCGGCCAGCAGTTCGTCCGCCCCCACGGCATCAATTGATTTCACACCAGCGTAGGTCGACGCCAGGCCAGTAAAGATGCCGCGTTTAATCACGTTGTACACATCTTGATAAGTGCTATTCAGCCCCAAATCCACCGAAACTGAAGGTAGGTCCAACAGGTCCTGGGAGGCTGCACTCGTCAGCATAACCCTGACCTCTGCGCGTCCATTGCTTTCAAAAGTACCTTCGCCCGGAGCAACCTGGAGAATGGTCGGCGAGTTCCAGTCGTAGATCCGGAAGCCAGCGACGGCACCGCTAAATCCATTGCCCAGAAGCACCAGTGGTTTTG
>CAYXVO010000327.1:0-3926 GCA_964467875.1 uncultured Pseudomonadales bacterium
GATTTCATGACAGGGCTCCTTGATTGAGTCAGTGAAGCGTCGCGCATGCTCGAATTCATTACGGTCGCGCGTGCCGACGCTGTAATATCGCACCGTATCGAAGCGGCGCTTGGCGAGTTCTCCAATGATGCTGGAATCGAGGCCACCGGAGACTAGGCAGATGGCTGTCTTGCCCGGAATTGCCTCGACCGCCTGCCATAGAGCATCCCGAATGGAACGATAGGTGTTGGTATCGGCTACGTCGATGAAGCGCAGGGATTGTTGTGCCTGATAGTACGTGAACGTCTGTTTGGCGCCGCCTTGGCTTAGGTCGAACAGCACATATTCGCCAGGACTGACCGCATATATTTCTTCGAAATAGGTCAGGCCACAGTCCACGCTCAAGCGTTCTTCCGCTGTATCGCTGAATGGCTTAAGGATGCGATCGGCGGTTGGAAACGCTTTAATCTCGGAGGCAAAGACGACGCGACAAGCAACCTCTTTTTTATAGTACAGCTTCGGCCCTGGGGTCTTGCCGGATGCCAGGATGAGGTGGTTGTCCTGAATCAGGACGGCACAAAAATGGCCATCGGCCATGCGTAACGCGTCGGATCCCATGACGGCATAGAGACGTGCAAGAATCTCAAAGTCGTCCGCCTCAAGACTGACACTGACGCCGAGCTGGCGCAGTGCCGCCTCTAATGCCGCTCGATTTGACAGCGATCCAATACCCCAGGCCTGAAGCGGGCAAGACGGGGTCGTGCCGTTTTCAATCCAGACGAAGTTAGCAAGCGCGTTGGCGAAGGTTCGGCGTGATACTCTAGGCGAACCCTTGACGCTGAAGCTTGGTGAGTCCACGGCGATTGGCGCACGTCCCTGGAATGTTACTTCTCCATAAAATCCTCTTAACATTTCGCGTCCCCAGTGCTGAGTGCGTTACTGCCGATCATCATCTCAGCCACGATATGCGCGGCGAGCAGAGAGGTAATATCTGCCGCGTCATAGATGGGTGCGACCTCAACCATGTCGAAGCCAATAACCCTGTATGCACCCACTTGACGGACCAGGGACAGAATTTCGCTGCTGGAAAATCCACCGGGTACCGGCGTACCCGTGCCCGGGGCAAATGCCGGATCGACCGCGTCGATATCAATGCTGACGTAATAAGGAATGCTCTTGTCTGGAACGACGGCTGCGAGGTCAAAGTTGAGGGTACGGAATTCATCCATGGTGACCAGATGGATACCGGTTTTCTCGACGAACGACAGCCACCCATCACCGCACAGGCCACGAATGCCGATTTGGTGTATTTGTTTTGGATCCACCAAGCCTTCTTCGACAACATTGCGAAATACGGCACCATGGTGAAAACGGTAACCGTCAACAGGCGGATAGGTGTCTGAATGGGCGTCGACATGAATCACGCCAAAGCGACCATTGCCATAATGGCGGGCAAAAGCCCGTAGCACGGGCAGCGTTATCGCATGATCGCCCCCCAGTACCACAGGGGTGAATCCATCGTGCAGACACTCAAGCACGCATTTTTCAATGTGCGCCAAATAAGCGCTCTTCGAATAGGGCGAATGAGCGACCTCAGTGACAGGAATGTCTTTGAAGTCCTGTGCCAAGCGCGCGCCCGTGGAGATAGACTGAGTGCGGGCCTTGGCCAGTTGCGCCATGATCGCATCGGGACCGGACTTTGCGCCCTTGCGCCAATAGGCACCTTCTTCATACGGGATCTTGAGAAATTTATAACCGATATTGGGCGAGGGCATTTTCAAGGCACCAGTTTGGCAATATCGGACACCTTCCAGATGCCGTTGGTCATGACCGAGTAATCGAGCTCAAACTGGTCTTCAAGCACCGAAATAACTCGCAAAACGCTTGATGAGTCAAAGCCGATGCTGGCCAAGTCATCGTTCATTGAGATCGTGGCCGGATGACAGTTTCGTTTGGCGAGTTCGGTGCGCAAAATTGGCCCCAGGATATCAATGCTCAACATGCTTAAATGGCTACCTTTTCCGTTTCTGTAGATTGCGAATGGGCAGATTCCGCTTTGATCAGGCGATCTAATTCGTCTGCAAAATCCTGTAGATCCCCATCCGGGTCCGCGATTTGAAAAGCGAGTCCCTGACCTAACGTTTGATAGATGTACATAAACGGAATCACAATATCGCGGGGTGGCGGCATGAAGAACATTACCGGTGCGCCGTGACCAAAATCGACGCGAGCCAGTGACAGCTCGCTGACGTTATCGATCATGATGGCGGCTTCCTGCTTGATCAGACCGAAGAAGGACGATGGTCCGAAAAACTGCGTCATGCTGAAGTATTCAAGTAGAGAGGCTTTGTTCATCGCCTTCATGTTATCGGCAAACAGGCGTAGCGAGAGCTTTTGGAGGGGTACTTCAACGATCTCGTCCAAGGGAATGATGACGACGGTCATAAGTACAGCGTTGCCGCTGTAATTTTCTTGAAAATATCGGTTTCGCACATCGAGTACGGGTACATAGAGGAGCCGCTTTTTATTCCTGGCCCGATGAGACCGGGCAAACGCCTTGAGCACGATCGCACTCAGTGTATGCCCCAGCACCAGGCCGTGCTTTTGACGCAGACTCGCTACGTGGCTGCGATCGATTTCGATGATACGGACAGGCACGGTGGTGAAAGGTGTGGCAGGGCCTTCCAAGTGCAGACGGCGCCTCAAGGCCTGAATGAGGTTATTCTTGAGTCTGCTCAGACTATCGAGTGCGAGGGAGCCAATTTTTTCCAGCAAGAAGCTGCGCTGCTTGGCAAGACCTCGTCGTGCGTCCTTCAGAGCGTTGGGAAGTTTGGGTCGTGCTAATTCGACTGGTAACAAGGGTTGCCCAGTGAGCTGTCGTCCCAGATTCGACAGAAACAGACCCAGGCCGCTGCCATCGGTCAGGCTATGGATCGTGCAGGTTGCAAAGATTTGGGCTCCGTTGCGTAAAAAGCTAATACGGATGCGGATGAGAGGCTCATCGCCCCTTGCTACTGCGGAGGCTTGGCACTCGGTTGCGCAGAGCATGCTCGCATGTTCTGGTGTCTGCAGGTCAAGATCGTCAAGACCGATATCCAGGTGTTGAGTCTCGAATAGGATGCCCTGGCCTCGACAGGTGATCACCTCGGAGAGCCCTTTGCGTTGGACCCGGCCAGCGTAATCTGGATGTTGCGCCAGCACGGACGAGAGGGCGGATGTCCATTGTTCTACGGAGGGTCCCGACCGGTAGGCAAGAATGTTATGAACCGGCATATGGGAAATCGCGCGATCAACATTCGTGAGTTTGAACGTCTGCGCAACCTCGGTGGCGGGTCGAATAATCTGTCGTTGAATACCCGTCGTGTGTATGGCGTTCATATTATCCCACACTCTCTGGATGAGTTTCGGCGCGGGTAATATGCGTGTCGACTAATTTGTCTTTTAGCACCTTCCCGAGCGGGGACTTTGGGATTTCGTTGACAACCAACACTTGGTGGGGAACCTTGTAGGGTGCCAGGTAGTCGCGGCAGTGGACTAGTACGTTATGCAAATCAATTGTTTGATCTGTACATACGAACGCAACGAGGCGTTGGCCAAGAAATTCGTCGGCCACACCCACGACAGCGGACTCCGCAATACCCGTAAAATTCGCCAGGCAAGCTTCGATTTCTGTCGGGCTGACCTTGTTTCCTCCGACATTGATAAACTGGGACTTTCGTCCGGCTACATAGAAGTAGCCATGTTGGCGATAGACGAAGTCTTTGGTGTGGAGCCAGCCATCTTTGAACATCTCCTGTTCGTCTTCTGGATGCGCTAGATAGCCGTTGGCAATCGATGCGCAACGCACCACTAGCTCGCCTACTTCACCGTCCGCACAGGGCTGGCCATTGTCACCAATCACCTGCGCTTCCATATTAACGGTGAGCTGACCGGTGGACATGGGATCT
>CAYXVO010000328.1:0-229 GCA_964467875.1 uncultured Pseudomonadales bacterium
GACGACAGGGGTGTCGTAAAGCGCAGCAAACACTGTAGCGGCCGCCAGGTAGGTGCCTTCGGGAGAGGGATGGCTGCCGTCATAATCGACATGCAAAGCCAGCTCCGGGCGCTGCTCATAGGCATTCTGGAAGGCAAGGCCAACCGGGATCACCAAAGCGCCGACCTCATTGCCGACAGAGGTATATAAATCGTCAATCTTGTCGATCATGCTGGGGTCGTAGCTATCA
>CAYXVO010000328.1:239-1293 GCA_964467875.1 uncultured Pseudomonadales bacterium
TGATGCCTGATGACTGCATCACGAAACTCCTCGCGCTTTTCGTCTGTCAAAGCGGCCATGCTATGGCCCTGCAGAACAACAGCATCAAAAGGATTCGGCAGACCTAACGCGCCCGGGAACAAATAATTTTTCACTTCATGTTGAGATAGGTAGCCTCCAGAAATAGTCACGGATTTACTGTTAAGCTGATCCTCAATATCTGGGTTTGCGGCTGCCACCATGCGCCTAACGTAGTTGTGCAAGCTGTTGTTGTAGTATTGATAGCTATTGCCGACGTAAAGTAATTGCTGCGGGTTTGGGGAATCTAGCAGGGTTTTAGCATCAGCCATTACGGACGCTGGAAGCAGCGCGGTTATAGTGAAGATGCCAATTCCGGCGAGTGATGTTTTCATTGGTATTATTTCCATCCTGGGATTAGTTTGCGAAAATACGAGGTGTATCAAACCCATACAGCTCTGGATCTCACAGTCACTTGAGCAAATCCCATTCCCTTTATTGCTTTTATTCTTTATTTCAAAGATTTAAAAAAACCAAGCTCTACTTAAGTCGAAAGCCCTACCCTAGCCGGTGTTAGGAAATCCGCACACGCAGACATCGGCTATTGTGCGGAAAACCGCACGCTAATATTCGCCGTGCCCCAACGCAAAACGGGCAGCCCAAAGGCTGCCCGTTTTGCGTCATTTGCCGGTAAAGCTTAGCGGCGCAGACCTAAACGCTGGATCAGAGACTGATAGCGTTCGAAATCTTTACGCTTCAGGTAGTCCAGCAGTTTACGACGCTGGTTTACCATGCGGATCAGACCACGACGGGAGTGGTGATCTTGCTTGTTAACTTCAAAATGCGACTGCAGCTTGTTGATGTTCGCGGTCAACAGTGCAACCTGTACTTCAGGGGAGCCCGTGTCGCTGGGCTTGGTTTGGTAATCGTTCAGAATCTGTGACTTCTCGGCAGCTGAAAGCGCCATGATTTATCTCCTCGTTGAATATGCATTTGGGCAGAATCGCCCCCGTCTTCTCAATGACCGCGCATACCTGCAGCCAGTCGAAAATCCTGT
>CAYXVO010000328.1:1303-3920 GCA_964467875.1 uncultured Pseudomonadales bacterium
TACATCTTACGTTGTACAGCCCAAAACCCGGTCGGTCCTGAACCGTTGCGGCCACGTTCGTTTCCGGAACATCCAGCAGTTTCCAGAACATCCAGCTGCCCGGATTAGGTGGCGCGGAGCAGGCGATGCGGCTTGACCTGATCGCCCATCACCTCGCCCAGTCCGATAAACCGGCCAGCGGAGTCTAGCAGCCGGATCAGTCCGGTCGGCTCGCCGGGCGGTATTCTAACCATTTGGCCCTGCAGAATCGAGTGGGTTTGCGCGCAATCCAGGGAAATAGTCGCAAAATTCTGAAGGCTGGCATCAACCGGCAACAGATGCCGATCCAGCGCTTCCCACTGCGACGTTCCGTCGACGGCCGTTTCACAGGCTGCGGCAAGCGTCTGTAACTGCTCCAGCGTCAGGGATTGTTCGAGGCTAAATCCCGCACTCTGCTCCCGGCGAAGCAGCGTGACGTGCGCACCACAACCAAGCACGTTCCCAATGTCTTCCACCAGGGTTCTGATATAGGTTCCCTTGCTGCAACGCACCCTTAACTCAAAAAAATCCGCTCCCCACGCCAGCAGATCCAGCGCATAAATCTGCACTGGACGAGCCGGTCGCGCCACCTCGAGACCCTCACGAGCCAGCTTGTAGAGCGGGCGCCCCTGGTGCTTCAGAGCGGAATACATGGGCGGAATCTGCTCGATCGCGCCACGAAAGCGGGCGAGAACATCTTCTAGAAGCGCTTCACTCAACTCGGGCACAGGCCGCTCGGAAACTGGCTGCCCTTCTGCATCTCCGGTATCGGTCTGGATGCCCAGCTGTGCCCGGGTCAGGTACACCTTGTCCGCATCCAGCAGATGCTGACTGAATTTCGTGGCCTCCCCGAAACACAGCGGTAGCACCCCGGTGGCCAAGGGGTCGAGGCTGCCGGTATGGCCAGCCTTGGCCGCCTTGAACAAATGGCGAACACGCTGCAACGCCTGATTGGAAGACAGGCCTTGCGGCTTATCGAGCAAGACGATCCCGTCAACATCCCGAAATCGTGAAGACTGCTTAGCCAAACCTACTCTCCGTCACGTTTCCCGGCATCGTCAACTTTCCCGGCATCGCCGCCGGACATCGCCTCGCCCTGTTGATCGCTGGCGTCCCGTTGTCGGGCCTTATCAATCAGTGTCGATAGCCGGCGCCCTTGTACCAGCGTACGGTCATAATGAAAGCGCAGATGCGGCATAACGCGCAACTTGATCCGATGCCCCAATTCGCCCCGCAGGAAGCCTGCGGCATTGCGCAGGACTTCGACGGACGCCTCAGCCGCGGTTTCATCATCGATATTCGCCGTGTTCAGAACCGTCACATACACGTCGGCATAGGACAAATCCTTGCTCACGCGTACATCGTTGACCGTGGTCATTCCCAGACGTGGATCTTTGATTTCCCGCTGAATCAGCTCGGCCATCTCCCGCTGTATCTGGTCGGCGATGCGCTGGGTACGACTATATTCTTTGGCCATAGTATTCCACTCTCGTTACTGGCGCTCGAAGCGCCACCGCCCGCCCCCACCGCAGCCCGGGCATGACGCCCCTTTGGAGTCGCTGCGGTCCTGGCGATAAACGCGGAGCGCCGGCATAGCCGGCGCTCCTGACGGTGCTTCTTTAGGAAGGTTACACCTAGAGATTACAGACTGCGCCCGACGTTACCGCCTAGGACAGGGTCCGAATCACTTTGGTCCGATCATACACTTCGATCTTGTCACCGACCTTAACGTCATAGTTCTTCACACCGATACCACATTCCGTACCGGAGCGGACTTCACTGACGTCATCCTTGAAGCGGCGCAGAGATTCCAGCTCACCCTGGAAGATCACCACGTTATCCCGCAGGACACGGATTGGCTTGTTCCGCTGCACAGTACCTTCCAGCACCATACAACCTGCCACCTGACCGAATTTTGGCGAACGGAAGGTATCCCGTACTTCGGCCACACCGATAATGTCCTCCCGATACTCGGGCGCCAGCATGCCACTGAGGGCCTGACGGACATCGTCAATGATGTTATAGATCACGCTGTAGTAACGCAGATCCAGGCCTTCTTTTTCCACAATCCGACGCGCGGCCGCATCAGCACGTACGTTAAAACCGATGATGACGGCATTGGTGGCCAAAGCCAGGTTCACGTCGGTTTCCGTAATACCGCCCACGCCAGTGGCAAGCAGCCTGACCTGCACTTCTTCGTTGCCGATTTCCGTCAGGGCACCGATCAGCGCCTCGAGCGAACCACGAACATCCGTTTTCAGTACCAGGTTGAGTGTTTTCGCCTCGTCCTTGCCCATGTTCTGGAACAAGTTTTCGAGGTTTGCCACCTGCTGGCGCTGCAACCGCACATCACGGAATTTGCCTTGCCGAAACAGCGCTACCTCTCGGGCCTTCTTCTCGTTTGGCACCACCATGAAGTCGTCACCGGCTTCAGGCGTTCCGTCGAGACCGAGAATCTCGACCGGGATTGAAGGACCTGCGTCCGTAATCTTGTCGCCGTTCTCATCTTGCATGGCACGTACCCGGCCAAAGCAGGAACCAGCCAGGACGATATCGCCGACATGCAGCGTTCCGTTCTGAACCAGAACGGTCGCCACGG
>CAYXVO010000329.1:0-3903 GCA_964467875.1 uncultured Pseudomonadales bacterium
GCAGCGCCGGCCATACCACTGGTGGCCTTGAAACTCAGATCGGCTGGCTGCAGTGGACGGAAGACCTGGCCATGGTCCGCAATGACCAGGACATGCCGGTTTTCATGATGCTCGAAGTGGTAATGAATACCGTCGTCAGCCAGCAGGCGTTCAATGAATCCAAGTTCCGATTCGTTGTATTGCACGCAATAAGGCCGCAGCGGATAGTCTCGGGTTAACTCAAAGCGAAAGAACGAGGGTTCGAATCCGGCTTCCTGCAGCACTGTGCGGACAATGTCAGGGGTATTGAGGTTGCGAAAGATGCGGACGTTGTGGCGCAGGCCAAGCCAGTGCAGGCGCGGCACCAGGGTGAGATGGTAATGGGTCAGACGGCGCGTGGTGACACTCTGGGCATTCTCGCAGACAGTGCCATGAACCAGGCGAGGCGTGTCACCTTCGATGCGAAGCAGGACATCACGCTCGAGCAGGGCGTCCAGATCCAGATCGGGGCGATTGGCGATCACCTCCAACTCGAAACGGAAAAGCCCGAACAGCGATTCCTGCCCCTGGAACTTGAGTACCTGCAGGGGTGTTGCCAGTTCGGCGACAGCCAATGTGAAACGAGCGCGATTCGCGGGAATCGGCATGAGACAGATCCTTGTCAGATTAATAGACGCTCTGTTGATTAGTACCTCTGTTGATTAGTACCAATGAGCGACTGAGTCCATTCAGCGGCGCGATTATAACGGAAGCGGGTGGGGAGGCCAATGCGAACGGCGCCCTGGGCCAAGCATCCGCTGACTTGAGGTGGGTGGGCTTGAGGTGGGTGGGCTTGAGTTGGATAGGTTTAAGCTGAGTATGGCTATCCCGGATTTGCGTGCATAGATCGGTTGTGCAAGTCTGTGCGCTGGAATTTACCTTTTCCGATCGAATATCGATGGCTTCAAAACTCATACTGCTCCTGCGGCTTATCCTGAATAATGGCCGCGATATGCTACCCGTGGTCATCGTGGTGGTGGCCTTTCAGTACCTGGTGATTCAACAGCCATTTCCAGACGTGGCACGCCTGGCATGGGGCGCGCTGATGGTGCTACTGGGCCTGACCCTGTTCATTCGGGGCTTGACCATGAGTTTGTTCCCGCTGGGGGAGTCGCTGGTCAGCGCCCTGGCGTACCGTGCCAATATCTGGCTGTTGCTGGCCTTTGCCTTTTCCATCGGCTTCGGCAGTACCGTTGCCGAACCTGCGCTCATTGCGGTCACCAAGCAAGCTGCGGAGGCGGCCTACAGCACGGCTGGCTCCCACGCGATTGAACGTGCCGCCCTGCTGTTTCGCCTGGGGTGTGCCGTAGCCGTTGGCATTGCCGTCATGGTTGGTTCTTTCTACATCGTGCGAGGCTGGTCCACGGCGCGCCTGGTTCTGATTAGTTACGGTCTGGTAGGAGTCATTGCGGTCCTGACGCAACAACCGTTGGCCGGGATTGCCTTCGATGCGGGGGCGGCGGCAACGTCCGCCATCAACATTCCCCTGATCAGTGCCATGGCAATGGGGCTGGCCACCATGATTCGTGGCCGAAGTCCCATGGTGGACGGTTTTGGCGTGGTGGCAATGTGCAGTGTCATGCCCATGCTGGTGTTGTTGATCGGCACGAGCCTGATAGGGTGAGGGGTTGACCTGAATGGATCGATTTAGCGGAACCGCACTGCAGACCACGCTGGACGTGCTGCCCATCATGCTGGTGATTCTGGTATTTCAGTTGGGGGTGCTGCGGAGCAAGCCCCGCTACCTGAAAACCATATTAAGTGGTGGCGCCTATACCCTGATTGGTCTGGTTCTGTTCCGCCTCGGACTGGAAGACACTTTGGTACCGTTGGGCAGTAGCATGGCCGAAAGTCTGGTCAGGCTGGGGACAATCCCGCTGGCCGACAAGCAGTGGTACGATCACCTCTGGCTGTTGGTGTTCGCGGGTCTGATCGGGCTGGCGGCGACTCTCATCGAGCCGACCTTGTCGGCCGTGGCCAGTCGCGTCGATGAGCTCACCGGCGGCGAACTGCGTGCCATGCAGTTGCGCTATGTCGTGGCCACTGGTGTTGCCTTTGGTCTGATGCTGGGCACGCTTCGGATTGTGTTGGGCACGCCGATTCTGTTTTTCGTGATTCCCATTCTGATATTGCTGGGATGCCTGTCGATTTATGCGCCCAAGACCATTCTACCGTTGGCACTGGACACCGGACCCATGGCCACGTCGGTGGTCACGGTACCCCTGATCGCCGCCTTTGGCGTGGCGGTGGCCGATACCATTCCAGGGCGGGACCCCGTTCTGGATGGCTTTGGACTGGTGTTCATCGCTTTGTTGATGCCGGTGCTGAGCGTGCTGTTATTTACCTTCTATCGTCGGTGGAAGACCCGTCGGAGTTTATTGCCCCAAGAAAACGGGCAGATTTGAGTACTCGCCTCATGCGGCGCCTGGTTTTCGCCGCTAATGTTAAAGCCGCAACTGCTATGGGAGAGATGGCATGCAGTTCAAATTACTACTGGCACTGGTGCAGGACGAGAAGGTGGAACGGGTTCTGAAGGCCGCGCGCGAAGCGGGTGCCACGGGCTCCACGGTGATCACCAACGCCCGGGGAGAAGGGTTGGTGCGTCAGAAGACTTTCTTTGGCCTGGATCTGGCAGCTCAGCGTGATATGGTGCTGTTCGTAGTGGAGGAGCACCTGAGTCGGGTGATTCTGGAGAAGATTGCCGAGGCCGGTGAGTTCGATGAGCGTCCCGGAACCGGTATCGTCATTCAGGTCGCGATTGAGGATGCCATTGGGCTGTCGTCCCAGATCAAGGAGCTACGCAAGCGAGTCGAGGGTGAGTTATGAGCAGGGACCAATCTCCGATTAAGGTGCGCAATGTTGCTAATAGTAGCCCGATACTGGTCGACGGTCTGGCCACCGTTCAGGAAGCCGTGCAGCTGATGAGCACGCGCAATGTCAGCGCATTGGCAGTGGACCGGCGTGACGATGGCGATGAATACGGATTGGTGTTGTTGACCGAGGTGGCACGTCAGGTGGTTAGCCTGAATCGCTCGTTGTCTCGCACCAGCGTCTACGAAATCATGATTAAGCCGGCGCCGTCGGTCGATGCGGATATGGACATCAAATACGCCATCCGGCACATGACCCGCTTTGACCTGAGCCATTGCATCGTACTGCATGGGCGGGAGTTGGCCGGTATTGTCAGTCTGGATGAAATGACCATGCGCTGTACGGATGGCTGAACCCGACTGGCGCGGGCCGTTGCCGGCGCCAGTCGGGTGTTTTGTCTTAGAGAAGCCGCCTGCGTGCGGTTGTTGTGCTCATTTTTATATTTGTTTTGGTTGAGGAAGTTAAATGAATGATGTTGTTGTCGCCCCGGAGTGGCATGCCTGGGCGTACACCTGGTTGTTGCTGGCGGGTTTGGTGTTGGGTGCCTGGGTCGCTAACTGGATTACCAAGCGCATTCTGGTACGGGGACTGCAAAAGTTGCTGCGCACGACGGCCCCTGAGCGTAGCGATGAATTTGCCCGGTATGGGGTGATTCCCCGCCTGGCGAATGTGGTACCTGCTCTGGTGCTGGCGGGTGGCGTGGCACTGATTCCGGGTCTGCCGGAGGCGCTCGTTACGGTCGTGCGCAATGTGGCCAACGCCTTCATCATCCTTACCGTGGCCATGGCCATCGGGGCGTTCCTCAATATGGTCAATGCGGTCTACCAGCGACGTCCCGACGCCGTCAGCCGACCGATCAAGGGATACCTGGAGGTCTTCAAGATCATCGTGTATGCGGTGGCGGTATTGCTGATCATTGCCACCCTGGTGGATCGTTCCCCGTTAATCCTACTGTCGGGATTGGGTGCGCTGGCGGCGGTCCTGATGTTGATCTTCCAGGACACGCTGCTGTCG